>DASRJF010000201.1:0-11269 GCA_035649615.1 Planctomycetota bacterium
GTCCGCCCCCCAGGACAAGGGGGGAGCCATCCTCTGGGCGAAGACCTGGAAAGACGGCCTCGACGAGGCCAGGATCCGGAACGTGCCCATCCTGTTCACGGGTCACAAGGACGGCTGAGGCGAGTGCACGCAAGTGGAACGCTCCGCGTATCCCAACCCGGCGGTGGTCACCGCCTCCAAGAACCTGGTGAACGTCGTCGCGCATGCCGGGACGGGCGCCCGGAACAGCTGGGACACGAACCATGGCACGAAGGAGATCAAGCAGGGGACCGAGAAGGTGAAAGTCTGCAGGCTCTACAACAGCCTCGTCTGTTCCGACCACGTCGAAATCTTCAAGGAGCGCCTGCCGGTGGTCTACGGCGACAAGACCTTCCCGACGCCCTTTCACATCTACTACTCGCCGGCCGGGGAGGAGCTCTTCCGTTCCGAGGGCGCCGTCACGGCCCAGCAGCTCGCGAAGGAAATGACCGACGCGCTCGCCAAGGTCCCCGGGAACCACATCTCCAAGGACGAGTACGACGGGGCGAAGAAGGAGCTCTCCGGCGGCGCGGCGCTCGTGAAGAAAGACGAAATCAAGAAGGCGATCGAACTGTTCACCAAGATGACCAAGCACAAGAACGAAATGCTCCGGCCGATGGGCCAGAAGGAACTCGACGCGCTCGAGGCCTCCGGCCACGCCCGGGTGCAGGCCGCCCTCCAGACGCTGGAGAACCAGGGCGGCGAAGAGCCGGCGAAGAAAGAGCTGAAAAAAGTCGCGGACGAGTATCCGCCGCTGCCCTGCGCGAAGGAAGCGGCCGAGATCCTGCGGCTCATGGCCGAGAAAGGACGTTGAGATGAAGTTCCGGAGCGTGTTCCTGGCGACCGCCGTTTCCGCCCTGCTGGCTCCGGCCGGCTGGACGCAGGAACGGGGACCCAAGCAGGTTCCCCTTCCAAACTCGATCCTGCTGGCCCGGTCGTGGGACGAGGCGAAGCTCGAGGCCCAGATCCGGGGCGTGCCGATCCTCTTCACGACGATGATGGCCACCTGAGGGGAATGTCAAGGCGCGCTGGGCAGCGTGCACAAGAGCAAGACGGCCATCGAGGCCTCCCTCAAGGTCGTCAACGTCGTGGGCATCCTCGACCTGAAGCACGGCAGCACCACCGTCATGGTCAACGGCCGCAAGGAGAAGCGCTGCAGCATCGTCCCGGCCATGACCTGCGAGGAGCACTTCAAGATCGCGGACTACGCGTTCCTGAACGGGTATGACTCGGTGACCGGCCAGGTTTTCGTCAACGTCTGGAACAGCCTCGCAAAGAAGCCTTCGAAGCCGGTCGGCAATCCCGGGGCCGAGGGATACGTACAGATCGTAGACGAGGCCATCCGCAAGATCGACGGGACGATCATCCTCAAGCCGGACTATGACGCCTGGGCGATCCAGATGGACGCCGCCCGCGTCGCGCAGGAGAAGAAGGACGTGCGCAAGGCGATCGACATCCTGTCGAAGCAGACGAAGAACGAGATCGCGAAGCTCGCGGGCCTCGCGGAAGAGCGCCTCCGCGCGGTCAACGAGGAAGGTTCTTCGCTCGTCGCCGAGGCGGAGAAGCAGGCGAAGGAGAACCTGGCCTGGTCGAAGGAGACGCTGAAGCGCGTGATCCGGGAGTACGCCCCGCTGGACTGCTCGAAAACGGCGACGATCATCCTGAAACGGCTCGAGGAAAAGGGCCGATAGCATGAACGGCGCGACTCGCCTGCTGCTCGCGGTCCTGGCGCTCTCTTCCAGCGCGCTCGCCCAGCAGGCCCCCGCCGCTTCGGCCCCGCCGGCGGGCCCCAAGTCGATCCTCTGGAGCCGCACGTGGGACGGCGCGCTCCGCGAGGCGTCGATCCGGAACGTCCCGATCTACATCATCGTCTCCATCGGCGAAGGCTGACATGCCTGCCGGTTGATGGAGTCATCAACCCTCCCGAACGAAGAGGTGATCAAGACCACGGCCGACATCGTGGCCGTCGCGTCCCACGTGGACAACGACCACAAGTCGATCGAGGTCGTCGAGAAGGGCGTGAAGGTCAGGCGCTGCAGCATCTACCCCAACATTTCCTGCGAAGACCACATGCGGACTTCCGAGGTCGGCATGAAGTACATCAAGGGGCGGTTCGCCGCGCCGGTCAGCATCTGGACCGATCCCTCGGGCAAGGAGATGTTCCGGAAGAGCGGGTACCGGCAGCCCGAGGCCTTCCTGGCCGATGTGAAGGACGCCCTGGGGCGGGTGTCGGGGTCCCGGATTTCGAAATCCGACTACGACAAGCAGGCGATCCCCCTGGACGAGGCCGAAGCGGCGGCGAGGGACGGCAAGTACCGGATCGCGATCGATGGCTTCACGAAGGCCTCCCAGGGATCGATCGAGACGCTCCGCACGTCCGCGACCACGGGCCTGGACTCCATCAAGCGGACGGGCCAGGGACTCCTGGCCAGGGCCAAGGCGGCGCTCGATTCCAGCCGCAGGGACCAGGCGCGCGAGCTCCTCAAGCTCATCGAATCGGAGTTCGGCGCCCTCGACTGCGGCCGCGAGGCCTCGGCGCTGCTCAAGAAGCTCGGCGAAGAGAAGGACACGAAGTAGACTGGGATCGGAGGCGGGTCATGATGAAGCGCGGCATCGTCCTGTTGATCTCGTGCGTGCTCCTGGCGGGCGCGGCCCCCGCGCCGCAGGCCACGGAAGGCGTCGCCTGGGCCGCGTCCTGGGAGGATGCGAAGGCGGAGGCCGTCGAGCGAAACGTCCCCATCTTCTTCACCGTCCAGCAGGACGAGAACCCGGGCTGCAAGCAGATGGAAGGGGCGTTCCGCGACGCCTCGTTCATCACCGCGTCGCGCAAGGTCGTGTGCGTCGTCTCCAATCCCGACACGAAGCACGGGATCCGCGAGACGATGGTCAACAAGGAGAAGGTCCCTTTCTGCCGCGCCTACGACGGCATGAGGTGCGAAGTCCACATGCGCTGCCAGCAGGCGCTTTCGAACTTCATCAAGGACGGCGACTTCGACATCCCGATGCAGATCTGGTGCCGGCCCGACGGCAAGGAGCTCTTCAAGTTCTCCGGCCCGAACGGCAGCGGCACCCAGAGCCCGGCGGCCCTCGTGAAGGACCTCGACCGCGCGATGGAGCGCGTCTCGGGGCCCAAGCTGACGCGGCGGGAGTGGGAAGACCTCAAGAGGCTGCTCAACGAGGGCGACAACGCCCAGGGAAAGATGGAGTGGAAGCTCTGCCTGGCCATCTTCAAGAAGGTGTCGGACTCCAAGAACGAGCGGTTCTCCAAGCTCGGCAAGGACCGCTACGACAACGTGGTGCACCAGGGCGTCGCCATCGTGAAGCGGGCCGTCGCCCAGTACGAGAAGGCGCCGCCCGACTCCAAGGAGCACAAGGAAGTGAAGCCCATGCTCCAGAAGATCGCGAAGGAGATGAAGGGCACCGAGGCCGGGGACGCAGCGGAGAAAGCGCTGAAAGAGGTGGTCAAGTAGCTTTCGCCTGCACGCTTGATCCCGGACCTTACGAGCGATTTGAGATTCAGAGGGGATCGCCGATCGTCCCCTAGATTTCCAGCTTTCGTATGGCCCTCAGGGCGAGTGCCATCGGGACCAGGCACGCCGTCACGCTCACCACGATGATGGCCGCCATCGTCCCCACGACCCACGTCGACGCCTCGGGGGACGCCGCGCCGCCCTCGCGCAGGAGCACGAACCCGGGAACGGCCTGCACCGCGATCACCGTGAGGACGAACCCCAGGCTCAGCACGAGATTCAGCGTGCCCCCGAATCCCGCCACGATTTTCGACGGGTTGTCCTCGGCGAAATTGGGATAAAGCGTCCCCAGGCCCACGGAGAGGCCCGACAGGCCGAGGCAGATCCCGAAGAGCGCCACCGCGTGCAGCGCGGCCAGGCTGACGGGCGTCCTGAGCATGAAGCTCGAGATCCCGATCAGCGTCTCGCTGATCACGAGCGACGCCGCGAACGAGAACGCGAGCTTCCCGACGAGGATCTCCTCGCGCGGCATGGGCATCATGCCCACGACCCAGAAGCGGCGCCCCTCGAGCGACAGCTGGGGGAAGATGAACCGGCTGGAGAACGTCGCCAGCGTCAGCGACGTCGCGAGCAGGTTCATCTGCCCGATCAGGTTCCGGAAGAAGATGTCGCGCTCCTCGTACGCGAACGAGCGCAGGCTCGAGAAGTAGATCGCGAGCAGGCCGAAGAAGATGAGGAACTGCGACCACTGGACGGGGTCGCGGACGAACGTCTTCGCGTCCTTGAGCACGATCTGCCGGACCCGCCGGCCCATGAAGAACAGGACGCGACCGAACCAGGCGTCGAGCCCCGCCCGGGCCCCCCGTCGCTTGCGGCCCGGGAGGTCCTGCGAGACGAACCACCCGCGCCTCATGAGCCGGGCCGACGCCGCGTGCGCGAGCGACGTGAGGAAGAGCGCGTTCGCCGCGATGACCCCGAGGAAAAACAGCGCCGGCCCGGTCCGGCCGTCGCGGAAATGCAGGATCCCCTTGGCGAGCCACGCGCTGGGCAGGAGCGGGTTCTCGCTGAACCGGATGCTGTCGAACACCTCCGACGCGATCCGGAGATCCTGGTTGAAGCCGCCCGGGAGCCGCACCACCCTGAAGCCGAGGTAGACGACTCCGGCGATGATCACGACCGCCGCGGCCGTCACGAGGCCCCCGCGCGATCTCGGAACCGTCACCGTGACGATCATCGAGACCAGCGCGCCGAGGGCCGCCGGGACGAACAGGAACGCGAGGTAGAAGGCGAGCACGGGGAGATTGAACGTCCACGACAGCCCGAGGAACGTCCCGTAGGCCGCCGTGAGCGGCGTGGCCAGGAAGACGAACGCCCACGAGCTGAACGCCACCGACTCCCCCAGGCGGTACAGGAAGATCGACTCCGCCCGGACCGGCAACGCGGAGAGGAACGCCGTCTCGCGCGACTTGAAGAGCGACGTGTACGTGATGATCGCGTTCGAGAAGAGGAGCATGATCCCCAGCGCCAGGAAGAAGACGTGGAACATGCTCCCGATCAGCTCGGCGGAGTGCTGGCGCGCCATGACGTGGACCTGGCGCATCCCCGTCAGCGACAGGCGGTAGAGGCTGAACCAGAAGAGGAGCGAGAACCCGCCGATCACGAGGATCTTGAAACGAGAGCGGTCGACGAGGTCCCGTAGGCGGTTCCAAATCTCGAGGCGCCGGCGGGCACCCAGAATTGCCAAATCAGAACGCATGCTGTGTAGCAAAGACTTCAGACTGCAGACTTCAGACTTCAGTCCGATCCGGCTGACCGTCGCTGGGAACTGACCACTCTCGGCTCTCTCTGAAGTCGGAAGTCCGAAGTCTGAAGTCTCTCACTCTCGTGAACCGCCCGCAATCGCGAATCTCCAATCGCAAATCACTCATGGACCTTCCCCGCCTTGCTCTTCCGTGATCTTGAAGAAGACGTCTTCCAGCTTTCCATCGTGGTTCGCCTGGCGGCGAAGTTCGTCCACCGTGCCCAGGGCCACGACCTTGCCCTCGAGGATGATCCCGACGCGGTCCGCCACGTCCTCCGCGATGGAGATGACGTGCGTGGACATGAAGATCGTCGTCCCGGCCCGCGCCTGGTCCCGGAAGATGCTCTTCACGAGTCTCGACGTGTGCGGATCGAGCCCGACGAGGGGCTCGTCCACGACCATCACCTTCGGCTTGTGGAGCAGCGTCCCCGCGAGGACGACCCTCTGCTTCATGCCGTGCGAGTAGGATTCCGTGAGCAGGTCGAGGAACGGGTCCATGTCGAACAGCTCGGAGAGGCGCGCGATCTCCTTCCGGCGCTCCTCGCGATCGATGCCGTACATCTCGCCGATGAACTCGAGGAATTCGAACCCCGAGAGCTTGTCGTAGAGGTACGGCTGGTCCGGCACGTACGCCATGCGCCGCTTGGCCTCGATGTAGTCGCGCTGGACGTCGAAGCCGCAGACCGAGATCTCCCCGCGCGTCGGCCGGAGGAGCCCCGCGATCATCTTGATCGTCGTCGTCTTCCCCGCGCCGTTCGGCCCGAGGAACGCGAAGAGCTCCCCCTCCGCGATGTCGAGGGAGAGATCGCGGACCGCGACCTTGCGGCCGTAATCCTTGGAGACGTTGCTGAGGCGGATCATTCGTCGGACCGGAAGTGGCGCCGCCCCCACAAGATCGATTCGCCCCGCGTGAGGTTCTCGCGGGAGACGAAGACGACCTCGTACACGAGGGACTGGAAGGTGAACTGCTGCTTCAGCGCGATGCCGTCGGCCCGGCACCAGGAGACGTGGGTGGGCCGCCTTTCCTCCGTCGGCTCCGTGCGGATCTCCACCCGGAACGTGTCGATTTCCTTCTGGTCCCGCCACTCGATCTTCTCCCGGTCGGTCACGGCGGCGTAGAGCCAGCCCACCGCGGGCCCCGTGGGCCCCAGCGTCATGGTCGGGATTTTCCACTTCTTGCCGACGAACAGGGACCCTCCCTCCGGAAAGGGCTGGAACATGTCGCCGATCATGCCTTCCTGCGGCATCTCGACCCTCTGGGACGTGCCCCCCAGGACGGCCCGGCCCATCCCGACGCTGAGCTTCAGGTTCAGGAACTCCCCCTCGCGGACCCCGTGGATCGTAGCCGTCGCGACGCCCAGGTCGATCTCGCACCACGTGCGATTCAGGCGGTAGAGGACGTCGACGATCGATTCGCTTTTCAGGCCGATGGGAATCTGCTCCGTTCCCTTGTCCTTGGTGTCGGGATCGACCACCCCGAGGACCCTCGCCTTCATCTGGGCCCGCGTCCGGAGGCGGCAGGTCCCGTCGAACATCCGCTCGGCCACCGATTCGATCTCCCCCACCCGGACTCCGGCCGCCAGGATCTCCCCCTTCGTGAGCTGGGGGGTGCGAAGGTCCTTGAGGACGTCGCGGTAGGACGGGGGCGCCTGGTATTCGAAATAGGGGAGCACTTCCCGGCGGACGAGGGCCAGCATCATCGCGGCCCAGAGGATTCCGGATCCGCCGAGCACGAGCAGTCGAGTCATAGTCCGGATTTCACGGTGCGAGGATTGGACTTAGGACTTACAGTATAACACCCCAATGACAGCGCTCATGGACGCCGCCCGGTCGGTCCTTCGGCGGCTCCGGACCGCGGGATTCGAGGCCTATTTCGCCGGCGGCTACGTCCGGGACCGGCTCCTGGGCGTCACCACGCACGAGATCGACATCGCCACGTCCGCCCCTCCGGACCGCATCGAGGCGCTCTTTCCCAAGACGGTCGCCGTCGGCCGCGCCTTCGGCGTCATCCTCGTGCTCGAGGGCGACCACAAGTTCGAGGTCGCCACGTTCCGATCGGACGGCCGATACGAAGACGGACGCCACCCCGAAAGCGTGGTGTTCTCGACTCCCGAAGAGGACGCGAAACGGC
This sequence comes from Planctomycetota bacterium, assembly GCA_035649615.1. Lineage (GTDB taxonomy): Bacteria > Planctomycetota > MHYJ01 > MHYJ01 > JACPRB01 > DASRJF01. The sequence goes on from DASRJF010000201.1 coordinate 7,421, forward strand.
GCGATTTCACCATCAACGGGATGTTCTTCGATCCGGACACCGACAAGGTCATCGACTTCGTGGGCGGGAAGGCGGATCTCGAGCGCAAGGTGATCCGGGCCATCGGCGACCCCCGCCGGCGGTTCACGGAGGACCGGTTGCGGCTGCTGCGCGCGGTCCGGCTGGCCGCGCGGCTGAACTTCGCGCTCGATCCCGCGACGGACCAGGCGGTCCGCGAGATGGCCTCCGCGATCGTCCAGGTGAGCGGCGAGCGGATCCGCGACGAGCTCGCCAAGATGCTCGTCGATCCTTCGCGCTCGACGGCGCTCGAGAAGCTGCGCGAGACGGGGCTCCTGCGCCATATCCTGCCCGAGGCCGCGGCGATGGAGGGCGTCCCGCAGCCCCCGGAGTACCACCCCGAGGGCGATGTGTGGACCCACACGAAGCTCGCCCTGGACACGCTCAAGGCGCCCTCGTTCGAGCTGGCGCTCTCCGTCCTCCTGCACGACATCGGGAAGCCCCCGACGTACGTCGTGGCGGACCGCATCCGGTTCAACAACCACGACCGCGTCGGCGCCGAGATGTCCGCGCGCATCGCGGACCGCCTCAAGCTCTCGAACGACCAGAAGGACCGCGTCGTGTGGCTGGTCCAGAAGCACCTGGCGTTCCTGCAATGGGAGCTGATGCGCCCGAGTACGCTCAAGCGGCTGCTCGCCCACGAGCACATCGGCGACCTGCTCAAACTGGTGCGCGCGGACACGCTGGGATCGAAGGCGGACGACGCGTACGTGGACAAGCTGGAATCGATCAAGGCCTCGATGAAGGTCGAGGAGCTGAAGCCTCCCCCTCTCGTGACCGGCAAGGACTTGATTGACCTGGGCTACACGCCCGGGCCCAAGTTCAAACAGGCGTTGACCGAACTCATGGACGCCCAGCTCGAGGGGACCGTGACGGACCGGACCACAGCGCTGGAGCTGGCACGCAAAATCTTGGGGCCACCCGCCGGGTGATATGCGATTTGCGATTTGGGATTTGCGATTACCGAATCGCGTTCGCCTGACCATGTCTTACATGGTGCTCCGCAGCTAGCTTTGCGCATCCGGGGACTTCCGGCGGAGCTTCACACAGATCTCAGTGCCGCGTCGTCCCTCCGGAATCTCGAATCGCCAATCCCAAATCGCAAATCCTTCCCGCCAGAGTTCTGTCTTGTGTATAATATATGTCGCCGTTCAAGCGTGAGAGAGGGGGAGTTATGCGTCGTATCGCCCTGGTCAATCAAAAGGGCGGCGTGGGGAAGACCACGACCGCCGTCAACCTCGCCGCCGGGCTCGCCACGCTCGGGAAACGCGTCCTGCTGATCGATCTCGATCCCCAGTCCAACACGACGATCAACTTCGGGCTGCGTCCCCACGAGCTGAAGCTGACCACCTATTCGATCCTGGTGGGCGGCTCGCCGCCCGCCGACGTCATCCGGCAGATCGCCCCGTACCTGTTCCTCATTCCCGCGAACATCGACCTCGCGGGGGCGGAGATGGAGCTCTCGACGCAGTTCGGCCGCGAGCAGATCCTCCGCGACGCCATGAAACCGATTTCCGACTTCGACTACTGCCTCGTGGACTGTCCTCCCTCCCTGGGCATCCTGAACGTGAACGGCCTCACGTTCGTCGACGAGGTGTTCATCCCGATGCAGTGCGAGTTCTTCGCGCTGCACGGACTCTCCCTGCTCGTCCGCACGATCGAGGTCGTGAAAAAGCGGCTCAACCCCGCGCTGGCCGTGACCGGCGTCATCCCCTGCATGTACGACGTGCGCAAGGGCCTGGCGCGCGAGACGGTCAAGGAGATCGAAAAGCACTTCGGGCCGCGCGTCTTCCGCACGCGGATCCGCACGAACGTGCGGCTCGCCGAGGCGCCGAGCCACGGCAAGTCGATCTTCGACTACGCGCCCGATTCGTACGGGACGGAGGACTACCGGTCGCTGGCGCGCGAGGTGGCGGGACTCCCCTTGGATCCCCTTCCCCTCATGCTGCCGGGCGACACGGGCGTCCTCGCGGAACCGCTCGCTCCCGTCCTGAAGGAGGTCGAAGCGCCGCCTTCCAGCCCTGAAGCGGTCCCCGGCCTCTAAACTGGGTCCATGGTCTGGCTCCTGGGCGCCGGCGTCTTGGCGCTCACCCTCCTGCTCGTCGAACGGCTCCTGGTCTCGCCCGAGGACCAGCTCACCGCCGAGGACCTGCTCGCGCTTCCGCAGTCAAGGATCAAGCTGACGGCCCGCCTCGAGCGCTACGTCATACGGTTCGTGGACCCGCCCGTCCGGGGAGAGACGATCGAGTTCTTCGACGGCGACGCGCGGATCGGCTCCGCGGTCACCGACGCGCGCGGGTTCGCGTCCATCGAAGTTGACGCGGGCCCGGCCGGCCGGCGCCGGTTCCGCGTCGCAACCCGCCGGACGGACGAGGCGCTCGTCGTCCACGTGCTTTCACCCGGCGCGCCGGTGCTCGTCGTCGATCTCGACCACACGCTGGTCGATATCGGAACGACGCGCTTCGCCTTCGCGGCCAACCGGACCATCAAGCCCCTCGAGGGAGCCGTCGACGTCGCGAAGCGGCTCTCCGCCCGCTACGAGATCGCCTACCTGACGGCGCGCGACCACTCGTTTCTCGCGAAGACACGCGAATGGCTTCGCCTGCAGGAACTCCCCGATGGGCCGGTCTTCCTGCGACGGAAGCGGTTCTGGTCGCAGTCGTCCCTGGATCACAAGCGGGGGCGCCTGGAGGAACTCAAACGGACGCACCGGCTCGTCGCGGGCGTGGGCGACCTTCCGACGGACGCGAAGGCCTATCTCGCGAACGGGATGGCCGCCTACCTCATCGATCCGCGCGGCGCCCTTCCGGACATGGACGGGGTGGTGCGAGTCCGGACCTGGAAGGAGTTGGAAGAGAAGCTGTCGGCTAAGGCTGGGATTTCAACCACGTGAGGTCGATGGCGCCCGAGTAGAACCGCTCCGGATGGGCGAGCGCGAGCCTCTGCGGACGGTAGAGCGAAACCGACGGGTCGAGCGACTCCGCTTCGCGCACGCACCGGACGGCGTCGTCGATCCGCGCCCGGCTGAGAAACGTCCCCGCCGTCTGGAGCAGGAATTCCGGTTTTTCGAATCCCGGCTTCCTGGCCTTGCCGGGTCTCGCCGGACGGGGCTTTTTCCGAAGCCCCTTCTCGATCGCACTCGCCGAGAACGCGACTCCCCGCTCCAGCACGCTCCCGTCCGCGCCGACGACGGTCCAGAACGGCAGCGCCTTCACTCCCCAGACGCGGCACAGCGTGAACGTGGCGTCGATCAGGGGCGTGTGCGTGCCGCCGGCCGCGGCGTAGGTGCGCATAGGCCGGCCGGGGCCCTCGACATCGAAGGCGACGCTCGCGACCTCAACTTCCCCGGAGCGCTTCCGGTGGAAAGCCTCGACGTCCGGGATCACCTCGCGCGACGGATCCCAACTCGCCCAGCCGTAGAAGACCGTCGGACGACCAAGGAAGTCGGCATTGCCGACGGACCGTCCGCCCGTCGTCGCGATCCGAAACCGGCCCAGCTTTTCCGACGCCATGGTCCGGAAAGTATAGGGCCGGCCCGGAGAAGCGTCTACCAGTCGAGCGGATCCGCCTCGCCGCTCAGCTGCTTGAGGCGCTTCTCGATGATCGCGTCGCGGTTCGCCTTGCGCTTCTCGAGGAGCTCGGTCAGTTCCCCGAGTCGCTTCTTGAGCAGGTCCACTTCCCGCGCGCGCAGCTTCTCGCGCACGTCGAAGAGGCGGGTCACCGTCTCCTTCAGCTTGGCCAGGACGGATTCCCGGTCGTCCTTGTTGTCCTTGGGCACGCCGCGGAGCTTGG
>DASRJF010000202.1:0-3845 GCA_035649615.1 Planctomycetota bacterium
CGCCATGACGGGACGGGCCCGTACGGCCGCACCGTCCACGTGGGGACGGACCGGTTCTACATCGCCCTCTCGGAAGGGGGCGATCCCGACCGGGGGCAGGGCAATTTCAGCCACGTCGGGTTCGTGACCCCCGACCTCGCGGCCTTCCGGTCGCGGATCGAACGGGAGGGGATCCCGATCGCCGAGACCGCCTCCCGGAAGGAGGGGGACGCGCTCTATGTCATCGATCCGGACGGGATGGAGATCGAGGTCGTCGGATACCGGCCCGATTACGAGTATCGGTGAACCTTTTGGCGGCGGGGGATACGCATCGGGTAAGATCCCAACGGACGCACGAGTCCGTTCGGATTGGAGGCCCCCATGATCGCCCTCGCCGCCGCGCTGTTGCTCGCCCCTCCCCAGGATGAGTCCCGGCTCAAGGAAGCCTGGCCGAAGCTCGTCGAGGCCTGGAAGCTCGCGGAGGCGTACCCGGCCGCGCCGGGCGCGGACGGGGGCGACGAGTACCTGAAGGCGGCGGGGAAGCTCCACGAGGCGTTCGAGTCCGCGGGGCTCTACATCCCCGGGGGCGAGTACGTCCCGCTCGCGGTCAAGACGTTCATCAAGGCCCGCTTCCGTGGCTGGTTCCGGGGGGGCCCCGCGTCCATCAAGGGAGTCGATCTACCCTACCGGCTGGAGGGGATGTCCGCCGATCCCATGAGATCCTTCGTGGACGCGCTCACCCGGCTCAAAGCCCTCGAGAAGAACCGGCTCGACGACGAGGACAACGTGCAGGACGAGCTCGCGACCGCGCGCAAGGCGCTCAAAGCGCTCGGAGTCACGGCCGATGCCACGCCCGGTCCGCTGCGGCGCCGCGTCCTCGCCCTCGCGCGGGCGATCGCGCTGGGCGAACCCTATCCCGAACCCGCCAAGGCGACCGAGGAGCAGGCGAAGGCGATCCGCGAGCAGATCGGCCGGCTGAGCCACGACTCGATCGAGGAGCGCGAGAAAGCGGCCCGGGAATTGAGCCGGATGGGCGAGGCGGCGTTGCCCTTCATTCGGGAGACGCTGAAGAGCGAGGACGCCGAGGTGGCCGCGCGCGCGCGGCAGATGCTCGGCATCGGCCACGCCCCGTGGATCACCGCGCCGGAAGCCCTCGCCGCGGACGTCAAGGTCCGGTTCATGGAAGAAATGAGAGTGCGGGAAAAGATGGAGTTGGATGCCCTGAGGGCCCGGGCGGCGGCCGAAGAGGCCGAACGGGCGAAGCGCAAGTAGATCATTCAAGAACGGAGACCCCGATGATGACCCTCGCCGCCGCGGCGCTCCTGGTCGCGATTGTCCCCCAGGACGAGGCGCGCCTGAAGGAATCCTGGCCGAAGCTCGTCGAAGCGTGGAAAGGCGTGGAGGAGTACAAACCGGCTCCCGACGCGGGTCCGCTGGACGACGAGTACCTGAAGGTCGTCGCGAAGATGAACGGGGCCTTCGAAGCGGCGGGAGTGTACGCCGCGGAGGGCGAATACCTGCCCCACGCGGTCAAGGCGTTCATCAAGTGCCGGGGCCGGGGCCTCTCGGCCGCGGGGTCCAGCGACCCGTGGAATCGGACTGTGATTGTGCGGAGGAAGCTCGTCCGCATGGCGGGCGCGGGCGGCGCGCCGGGCGGTTTCGATTCCGGCGCCCCCGCGGATTCCGATCCGATGGGCGCGCTCCTGGCGTCGCTGAAGAAGCTGCAGACGCTCAAGGACGGCGGGCTCGACGACGAGGAGAACGTCCAGGACGAGCTCTCGACGGCGCGCAAGTCGCTCAAGGCGATCGGGATCACCGCGGACAACACGCCGCCGGCGCTCCGGCGCCGCGTGCTCCACCTCATCCGGGCGCTGGCGCTCGGCGAGGGCTACCCGGAGCCCGCCGTCGCGACCGAGGAGCAGGCGAAGCAAATCCGCGCGCAGATCGGCGAGCTGGCGCACGAGTCGATCGAGAACCGGGAGAAGGCGATGAAGGAGCTGCTTCGCGCCGGCGAGGGGTCGCTCGCCATCGTGCGGGAGGCCCTGAAGAGCACGGACGCGGAAGTCGCAAGCCGGGCCCGCCAGCTCCTGGGCGTGGGCCACGCGCCGTGGAAGAACGTGACGCCTCGCTCGGACTACGAAGGCGTCCTCGAGTTCCACGTGGCTCCCGCGGCGCCCGCCGCTCCCGCGGTACCCGCACCCCCGAAGGAAGAGAAGCCGAAATAGGGCGATCGCGCTTGCCACCCGTAGCTCCACGGAAATCGATCGGGAGAAACAGAAACTGGGCGAAGGGTGGAAACCCAAGGCCGCCGGCGCGGGTATCCTGTTCGCATGAGGACGCTCGCGCTGGCCTCGGTCCTGCTTCTGGGCGGAACCCTTCCGCAGGATCCAGCCGACCCCGTCGCGGCCCTCATCGACCGCCATTTCGAAGCGCGGTGGGTCGCGGAGAAGATCACCCCCGCGAAGCCGGCGGACGATTACGAGTATTTCCGCCGCCTGTCGCTCGACGTCCTCGGCCGCCTGCCGAAGCCCGGGGAAGTCCGGGCGTTCGTCGAGGACAAGTCCCCGGGCAAGCGCGCCGCGACCGTCGACCGGATGCTGGCGTCCGACGAGGCGGCCGCGTACTTCAGCGACCGGTGGGTCCGCCTGCTCTTCGGATTCCGCCTCGACCAGGCGGATCCGCTCAAGGTCGATTTCCCGGCCTTCATCGCGTGGCTCGTCCGCGCGGGGAAGGACGACCTGCCGTACGACCGGTTCGCGGCGGACCTCCTCGCGGCGAAGGGGGAGAAGGACGAGCGGCCCGAGGCCAATTTCATCCTGCGCCACCTCGATCCGAAGGAGCCGCCCGTCGCGCTCGCCACCCGGACCGCGCGCGTCTTCCTCGGGCTCCAGCTCCAGTGCGCGCAATGCCACGACCACCCGACGGAGCCCTTCTCGCAGGAGGACTTCTGGGGGCTCGCGGCGCACTTCGGGAACCTCAAGCCGAAGACGCGCAAGACGTTCGAGGGCATCCGCACCAAGCTCCACCAGGAGTTGCCGGCCACGGTCCGGATGGAGGGGGACGCCGCGCGCGTCGTCGCCCCGCGATTCCTGGACGGGACGTCGCCGCCCGAGGGCGAGGCGCCGCGCGAATGGCTCGCGCGCAAGATCCTCGACTACGGCGACGGCCAGTTCGCGAAGGCCGCGGTCAACCGGATCTGGCGCCACTTCATGGGACTCGGGTTCGTGGAGCCCGTCGACCGCTTCTCGTCGTCGTCTCCCCCCGTCCAGGCGGGGCTCTTCAAGTCGCTCGCCGATGACTTCCGCGCCGGCGGATGGAGCACGCGCCGGCTGGGCCGCGGAATCCTGCTGTCGAAGCCGTACGGGCTCGCGTCGGCCCGGACCGCGGCGCCGGAGTCGGAATTCACATTCAAGATCCTCAAGCCGCAGGATCCGCCCCAGGTGCTCAACAACCTCGTGTGGACGCTCGACCTCGACACCTTCCTGAAGACCTTCTACGAGCAGTTCACGTCGAACCAGGACCTGCCGCCGGGCTACAAGAACCCCGAGGTCTTCCGCCAGTACCTCTTCCTCTTCGTGCAGAACCTCCTCGCGCCCGGCCGCCGCGCGCCGGAGGAGACGCCCTACGCGGGCAGCGTGCGCCTGGCCTTGAAACTGATGAACGGGAAAGACCTGCAGGGGCTGGTGAAGGCGGGATGGGGAAGGCTCGCCGAGGTCTTGAAGGCGCAGAAGGACCCCGCGGCGCGGGTGGACCTGCTGTATCTCACGCTCCTGTCGCGGCTTCCCGACGCCGGGGAGCGGGCCCGCGCGCTCGCGCATGTCCAGCGGCGAAACGACAACGCGGCTTACGAAGACCTGTTCTGGGTG
>DASRJF010000203.1:0-4426 GCA_035649615.1 Planctomycetota bacterium
GATCTGGACGATGTTCTGGTGGACGAGGTCCGCGACGAGCTTCGCCTCGCCGACGAACATGTCGACGAAGTCCTCGTCGCCCGTGAAGCGGTCGCGAATGGTCTTGATCGTGATCTGCTTCTCGAACCCCTCGGCGCCGTAAAGGATGGCCTCGAAGACCGACCCCATGCCCCCGTCCGCGATCTTGCGGACGAACTTGAAGTGGTACTCGTCGGTGAATTCAGTGGTTTCGATGGTAACCTCCGGGCACGATTATCCTCGCGCTCTACAAGGCGAGTCAAGGACGGGTGGTTCTATAGCCAAGGGCTTCAATGGCTTCGAGGCTTCAGGGCTTCACGGCCGGCCTGTTCAGTTCATTCGGACCACGATTGATCCGCAATGATCAGGAACTTCGAGTGCTATGGCGAGCATATCAAGGCCCGATTTCACGCGCCTCGTATCTCCCAAGAATAGGCACATTCCCTCGTGTTGAGCCAGAACGGCAACACTCATGGTGGTCCGGAGGGTCTCCAGTTTCTTTGACAGTTCTCGAGCCTTGAGGCGACTGACTTTCGCGATCACCGTCCCCGGGATACCTCGCCATTCATTTCCCAGGACATGTGATTCAAATTCGACGCCTAGACTGAAAAGTACATTGAGGAGATCGCCCATGAGCACGGTTTGGTCTTCATCCGAGTGGAGAGGAATCGCTCCCCTCAGAACACGGGCAACCAGGGCCCCCGACTTCGATTCAAGATGCCGATCCAATTCCAGGTCGAATTCAATCGGAATCCAGTAGGCGCACGACTGGACCGGCTCCATAGTTTTTCCCCACATGAACGTAGGGGATCGCGCGTTCGAAATCAGTGAAGCCGTGGAGCCTTTGGAGCCCTTCGAGCCTTGGTTTGGTTAAACTCTGTCCTTCATGAAGCTGGCTTTCAGCAGCAACGCCTTTCGGGCTTTCTCCATCGAGGAGACGATCGCGACGCTGGCCCGCATCGGGTATTCCGGAATCGAGCTGATGTGCGACGCGCCGCACGGATGGCCGGACGACATGACGCCCGCCCGCCTCGGCTCCATCCGGGACTCCTTGAAGCGCCATCGGATGGAACTCTCGAACCTCAACGCGTTCATGATGTGCGCGTACCGCCATCCCGGCACCGGACGCGAGGGCACCTTTCACTGGCCGAGCTGGGTCGATCCCGATCCCGCGGTGCGCGAGGCGAGGATCGGTCACACGATCCGGTCCGTCGAGATGGCCGCCGCGCTCGGCGCGAAGACGGTCTCGACCGAGCCCGGCGGGCCCGTCGAGGGACGCCCCCGCGCCGACGTGAGCCGGCTGTTCGCGGAGGGCCTGCAACGGGCCGCGCGGCGCGCCTCGGAGCTCGGCGTCACGGTCCTCATCGAGCCCGAGCCCGGCCTGCTCATCGAACGCGGACGGGAGTACGAGGAGTTCGCGCGCGACTTCATGACCTTCCCGGGCGCCGGGCTCAATTTCGACATGGGGCACTTCTACTGCGTGGGGGAGGACCCCGCGGCCCTCATCCGCGGCGTGGGACGCCAGGCCTCGCACTTCCACCTCGAGGACATCGCGGCCGATCGCGTCCATTTCCACCTTCCCCCGGGGGAGGGCGCCATGGATTTCCCCGGGGTCTTCGCGGCGCTGCGCGACATCGGGTACGCGGGGTGGGTCACGATCGAGCTCTATCCGTTTCAGAAGAACGCGCCCGAGGTGGCCCAACGCGCGTTCGACCGCATCCAGCCTCTCCTTTCATGATCTGGATTCCGCTTCTCCTGATCGTTTTCGTGATCGTCGTCGCGCTCACGGCGCGCCGCCGGCAGCGCCTCGAGGCGGAACTCGCGCGCGACGTCCTCCTCCAGCTGGCCCCCCGGCTGGCCCTGCCGGAACGGCTGGACCCGGGGCCGTCCCTTCGATTCGACCGGCTCGGATTCCCGGCGGCGATCCGGATCCATCCGAAGACGAGCCTCAACGTCGAGATCTCGTTCCGCCTCGCCGGGGATGAAATCGGATGGATCACGGTCTCGAGCCTCGGATTCAAGCGCGCGATTCTCGAGCAAGTCGGATTCAAGGACCTGCAGGTCGGCGACGCCGAATTCGACGAGCGGCTCGAGGTGTGGAGCTCGGACCCGGCGGAACTGCGGAAGCGTCTCGGGCCCGCCATCCGGAACCTGCTGTTGCAGATCGACCGCCGCTGGGATTTCTTCTGGCGGCTGTCGCCCGATCAGCTCGTGCTTCGAACGCGCATCAGCCCCCTGGAGCGGCATCAAGTCGAGACGCTCGCGGGGATGGCCTTCCAGATCCTCGATCTCATCGGCCTCGCCTCGCCGAACGACTTCGTCCTCGCGAAGGTCCAGGAGAAGCTCGGCGACGACACGCGGTGTCCGGTCTGCGGGACGCCGCTCTCCAAGGGGAGCATCGTGCGATGCGCCCAATGCCGCGCCGCGCACCACGCGGACTGCTGGCAATTCAACGGCCTCTGCGCCACGTTCGCGTGTGGGAGCCAGGTCCATGTCCGGTGAACTCGAACTCCTGGAGTGGATCCACGGTCGCCTCGGCCGGCGCGGCGGCGCGATCGTCGTCGACAGCGGCGACGACGCGGCCGTGCTCAAGTTCGGGCGCGAGAGGCTCCTCTTCAAAGTCGACACCGTGGTCGAAGGGGTCCATTTCCGCCGGGGGACGCCGCCGGAGAAGATCGGCTACAAGGCCCTCGCGCGGCCGCTCTCCGACATCGCGGCGATGGGGGGCGTGCCCGTGGGCGCGCTCGCCGCCGCGGTCCTGCCCCGGTCGTGGCCGCTGGATCGCGCGAAGCGACTTCAAAAGGGCCTGGAGCGTTTGCACATTCCAATCGTCGGCGGCGACATCGCCACCCACCGGGGCCCGCTCTCGCTGAGCGTCTCGGTGATCGGCGACATGAAGGGGGTAGAGCCGGTTCTCCGATCTGGAGCGCGGCCCGGCGATCTCCTCGTCGTCACCGGTACCCTCGGCGGCTCGATCCGCGGCAAGCATCTCGTGTTCAAGCCGCGCCTTTTGGAGGGAAGACTGTTCGCGACCAAGTCCCGCGTTCATGCGATGATCGACATCAGCGACGGACTCGCGCGCGACCTGGGCCACTTGTGCGACGCGAGCGGAGTGGGCGCCGAGATTGCCGCCCCGCGGGTGCCGGTGGCGCGGGGATCGACGCTGGCCGGCGCGCTTCACGACGGCGAAGACTATGAGCTTCTCGCCGCGGCCGATGCGGACGCGGCGTGGAGCATCGAGCGGGCGGGGGCGGGGACGATCATCGGGCGGATCCTGCCGGGACGAGGATTGTGGATTGTGTCCACAAATGGTGTACGCGTGCCGCTCAAACCCCTGGGATTCGAGCATCGACTGAAATGACGCAAATGACCCCGCATGTGGAATTTCGCCACACTTCGAACGGCGAATCTGAGACCCGCCACCTCGGTGAACTGGCCGGGCGTGCCGCCTTACCCGGGGATGTCATCGGCCTGATCGGCGACCTGGGGGCGGGAAAGACGCAATTCGCGAAGGGATTGGCGGTCGGCGCGGGCGTCGAGTCGGCTTCGCTCGTGACGAGCCCCACGTTTGTCCTCATGAATTCGTACGCCGGGCGCGTTCCGGTGCGCCATTACGACTTGTACCGCCTCGAAAAGCCCGATCTGGAGGCGCTCGGATACCTCGATTTGTTGCCCACCTCGGTGACCGTCGTGGAGTGGTCCGATAAGGCAGGCGATCTGCTAGGAGACCGGCTGGAGGTCCGGATCGAGTCGACCGGCGCGACGACCCGGGATTTGCGGGCGTGCGCCACGGGTCCGCGGGGCCGCGCGTTGGGCGGCCGGATCCGGGCCCTCCTGGAAGCCGACGCCAAGCGGGGCCCGCCGGGCGGATAGGACTCGGCGGGCGAAGGAGGACCGCCATGGACTTCGCCGCCGACGACCGCACGACCGATGAGGAGCTGATCGCCGCCGCCCGCGCGGGAAATACGGACGCCTTCGGGCATCTCGCCGCGCGACACCGCCACCTGCTCACGGCCTACTACCGGCGGATGCTCTGGGACGCGGAAGCCGCCGAGGATGGAGCGCAGGACGTGCTGCTCAAGGTCTTCCGGTTCCTGGACCGCTACGAATCGCGCGCCCGATTCACCACGTTTCTTTTCAGCGTGGCCCGCAATCACGGCATCGACCGCGTCCGCTCCCGGCGCGCCCTGCCCCGCACCGGGTCGATCGATGAGAACGACACGCTGATCGACGGGCTCGAGGGACGCGGGCCGGGTCCGGTCGAATCGGCCTCCGCCCGGGAAGCGGAGGCGCGCCTGCTCGAGGCCATCGCCGCGCTTCCGGAATCGCAGCGCGTCGTGATCCGGCTGGCGGCGCTCGAAGGGCTCGCGCACCGGAGAATTGCGAAGAAGCTCGCGATCCCGGTGGG
>DASRJF010000204.1:0-7868 GCA_035649615.1 Planctomycetota bacterium
ATGCCCTTCCCCCTCGCCGTGAACGCGCGGATCTCCATCCCGGAATGGGCCGTCGAGACGCGGTTCGTGCGCGCCTCGGGGCCCGGCGGCCAGCACGTCAACAAGGTCTCGTCCAAGGTCCAGATGTGGATCGATCTCGACCGGATGCTCGGCGCGACCGGCCCGGAGATCGCGCTCATCCGCGCGCGGCTCGCGTCGAGGCTGGACGCCGCCGGGCGGCTCCTGATTTTCAGCCAGGCGACGCGCGACCAGTCGCGCAATCTCGAGGATGCGGCGATGCGGGCCGCGGACCTCATCCGCGCGGCGCTCGTCCGCCCCAAGCCGAGGCGCGCCACGAAGCCGACCGCGGGGTCCCGGGAACGGCGCATCGCCGACAAGCGCCGGCGCTCCGAGCGCCGCCGCGACCGCCGGGTCAGCGAAGACTAGCCAGCGCCTCGCCCGCCACGTAGAACGATCCGGTCACCAGGACGCGATCCTCCGGCCGCGCCAGGAGGCGCGCCGCCTCGACGGCGTGCGCCACCGAGGGGGCCGAGACCCCGGCGCGGACTTTCTTCAAGAGTTCGACCGGAGGCACGGCCCGGGGAGTGGCCGCCTGCGTGCAGATCCAGAAATCGACCGCCGGCGCCAGGGCCCGGATCATCGCCCGCCAGTCCTTGTCGCGCGACGCGCCGAACACGCAGAGCGTGCGGCGGCCCTTGATCGCGCGCAGGGCCCCCGCCGACGCGCGGGCCGCGAACGGGTTGTGCGCGACGTCCACGATCCACGTCGGGCGGCGCCGCACGATCTCGAGACGGCCCGGCGGCCGGGCGCCCGCCAAACCGCGCGCCGCTTTCGCGGGATCGAACGTCACGAGAGCTCGACGGGCGAGCGAGAGGGCGAGCGTCGCGTTCTCCGCCTGGAAGGCGCCCGCGACCGGCACGGTGAAACGACGACCTTCCCACGCGAAGGCCGTCCGTTCGCCCGACCGCACGCCGGCCGCCGCGACGAGGGAAAACGGCGCGCGCACGGCGCGGGCCTTCCGCCGGATCTCGCGGAGCGACGCGGGACGGGTCTCGGTCGTGAACACGGGGACGCCGGGCTTGAGGATCCCCGCCTTCTCGGACGCGATCGCCCGGAGCGTCGATCCCAGCCGATCCACGTGGTCGTAATCGATGCGGGCGATCGCGCACGCCGACGGCCGGATCAGGTTGGTCGCGTCGAGCCGCCCCCCGAGTCCCACCTCGATCACGGCCATGCCGACCCGGCGCTGGGCGAAGAGGAGGAAGGCCGCGGCGGTCATGATTTCGAAATAGGTCGGCCGCAGGCGGTCCATCGCCCGGCGCATCCGGTTCATCGCGCCGACGAAGAGCCGCTCCGACACGGGATCGCCGTCGAGCCGGATCCGTTCGAGCATGCTGACCAGGTGGGGCGACGTGTAGAGACCCGTCCGCAGGCCGTGCGCGCGGAAGATGGCCTCGGCGAAGTGCGCGGTCGAGCCCTTTCCCTTCGTGCCCGCGATGTGGACCGACGCGAATCCGCGCTCGGGATGGCCGAGGGCGGCGAGCAGGCGCGCCATCCTCCGGAGGTCGTACGGCTGGCCGGCATACCGGCCGCCGGTCATCCGCTCGTAGTCCGTGAAGCGGGCCAGGTAGTCGCCGACTTGCGCGAAATTCCGGAAAGGCACGCCGAGACTCTAGCATGGGGTAAGATTTTGGACATGCGACTTCCGCATCTGGCCCTCGCGCTCATCGCCTCGCTCTTCGTCCAGGATTCCCCCAAGACCCCGATCGCGTGGACGCTGAAGAAGGACCAGAAAGTCCGGTATGAGTTTAATCACCGGCTCGTCTCGGGCCCCAAGGACCACACGAACGTGATGGACCTGACGCTCGTCGTGGGCGTCGAGGGGGGCGATTACGGGGCGGACGGGACGAATGCCGCCAAGCTCACGTTCGAGCGGATCGCCCTGTCGAAAACGGGGCACGGCGAGAAGGAAGACTACGACTCCGCTCGCGACAAGGAACCTCCCGCGGGTTCGTATCCCCGGGTGCTCTCGAAGTGCGTGGGCAAGACTCTCCCCATCCGAATCTCGGCCTCGGGGAGCCTCACGGCGCTCGACGAGATCCGGAAGATGGTGCTGGGAGCGGTCGACGCGTTCCCAGATCTGAAGGGGAGAAGCAAGTGGGACGCCGAAGGCGTCGACCTCGTGGCGCGCCGGTTCGAATGGCTGCTCAAGTCCGGCTTCGAAACTCCGAAAGGCGGACGTGCGGCCCCGGGCGACTCGTGGGAGACGTCGTACGACAACAAGGAAATCACCCAGGGCGTGGGACGGGCGCTCGTCACGGCGACGCTGAAGAGCGTCAAGGCGGGCGAGGCGCTCGTGGACCAGGCGGTGAAGTTCGAGTTCGCCGCTCCGGTCGCGGCCGCGATCAAGGAGGCGACGGGCAAGGGGACCTTCGCCTGGGACACCGAGCGCGGGATGCTGAAGTCGCTCGGGATCACGTCGAAGATCGTCTCGCTCCGGGGCGACGTCACGCACACCGTGACCGTCGCCCTCAAACCCGACGCGCCCGCGAAATAAAGATGCCGGGGGCCCTGCGGGGAGCCCCCGGCCGAAGCGCGACAGGAGTTAGTTGCCTCCACCGACGGTCAGGTTATAGGTGACGTCGACTTCCAAGCCGAAGAGGTCGAGACTTCCGGCGATGTGAATCGTGTGTTCCCCCGCGGACAGGGGGCTGAGCATCAGCCAGAATCCATCCGCCATGGCGAAATCGAACGTGCCCGCGTCAACGAGTCCCCCCTCGGGAACGGTGACCCCGAACACGTCGGTCTGGGCCCGGTAGTCCTCGAGGTCCTCCAGCGCGACGCCGTCCACCGTGCATTCCAGCGAGAAGCCGGACGCGATGATGAAGTCCATGATCTCGCGGAACTCCTCTTCCGAAGGCTCCGGTTCGCCCGGTTCCGGAATGAACACGCCGATGAAATTGACGATCGGGAAGAAGAGCGCCTTCCCGGCCGGAATCGTGACCGTCCGCTCGGCGGATCCGCCGAACGTGCCGGCGAGGAACCACACCTGCCCCGACTGCCCCAGGTCGGCCAGGTCGCCCGTGGGGTCCGTCACGGGGCTTTCGTCCAGCGGAAACGAGATCGCCCACTGCCACCACGCGGCGCCCCACTCGGCATACGACATGCCGTGGGGATTCGATTGCGGGGGAGCGACCCCCGGATTTCCCCCCCTCTGCGCCGGCTGGGCGCCGACGCCCAGCGATCCCGCCACCAGGGCGAGCGCCAGCCACGCGCGCGTCATCGTGAATCGAGCCATGACTCTTCCTCCCATGATCCTGTCGGGCGGCCCGGCCCCGTCCTCCGGCGCTCGCGCACCGGAAACAAAGGACGGAAACGGGCGGCGACATCTCCAATCCGGAGGTGCGAGTAAAGCGTTTAGGAAATTTGCGACTGATTTTCAGGCGCGGCTGAACAAAGCCTGCCATTCGGCCTCGAGGTCGTCGGGACCGGCGACGGTGTCGGCGAGCTCGGCTTTCATTTCTTCCCGGAGGCGGCGGCGGACGGCGTGAAGGTGGTTGCGGACGTCGCTCTCGGAGAGTCCCAGGCGGCGCGCCACTTCCGCGTACGTCGGGCGGCCCTCCTTCTCCGCTTCCGCGTACGCGGAAAAGGCCTGGAACTGGACTTCCCGCCCGGCCGCCGTGAACCACTGCCGGACGCGCCGGAGGGCGCGCTTCAGGATCTCGAGCTTCCAATGGCGGTCGAAGGCGTCCTGAGGGTCGCGATCCAAAGCGGCCGGCTCCAGGTCCCCCGATTCCGGGATCGCCAGGATGCGCACCCCTCCGCCCCGCTTGAGCGCCTTCAGCGCGTCCTCGCGATCGGCGACGAATCCCTTCAGGAGCAGCTTGA
This sequence comes from Planctomycetota bacterium, assembly GCA_035649615.1. Taxonomy (GTDB): domain Bacteria; phylum Planctomycetota; class MHYJ01; order MHYJ01; family JACPRB01; genus DASRJF01. The sequence continues at coordinate 3,889 of DASRJF010000204.1, forward strand.
GGTACCCGCGGAATGTCCCCCGCGCGGCGTCGTACTTGGCGAGGCGGCCCGCCTCGAGCATCCAGAGGAAGAACGCCTGCGTGAGGTCCTTGGCGTCCTCGTTCGACTTGGCCCACGCGCGCCGCGCGAAGGCGTAGACGGGCTTCCAGTACCGGCGGCCCAGCCGCTCGAGCGCCCGGCGCCGATCGTCCGGGCTTTCCCCCCGAAGTCCCAGCACGAGATGGTAGGTGGTCTTGGGGAAGTCCTCCGCCGATCCTCCCATGGAGGTGTCGGCGGACCCGCTGCGCTCCCGCCCCATGACCGGCCCCCCAGGACCCGGGGAAAGGCTAACCCTCGAGCGTCCCCGGTTCAAGGAGCCTGCGGTGCGAAATCCCCAAACGAAGCCGCGCGAATTCCGGACTGAAGTTGGGGAGGGACCGCGTCGGTTCCAAAAGTCTGGAATTCCCTTCGGAACGGGGGCACACTTGCGCGTCATGGCCGGATTCGATGGAGCCCACCGCTCTTCGAAGCCCTCGGGCGCCGCTCCCGAGGCGCGGGACCGCCGGCTGAGCGAAAAGCTGCTCCAGACCGGGGTCGTGACACCCCACCAAGTCGAGGATTGCCAACGCGAGCAAGCCCGGCGCCGCTCCGAGGGCCATTCCACGGGCCTGGGCGACATCCTCGTGGCCAACGGCTTGATCAAGAGGGCCGATCTCGACGGAATCCTGGCGGAGCTGTCCGCGACGGAGACTCCCGGGTCGGCGCTTCCTCCCGAGGCCGCCGCGCAGGGCGAGTCCGAGCGGTTCGGAAAATTCATCCGGGTCCAGCTCCTCGGCAGCGGGGGCATGGGCGAGGTGTGGAAGTCCTGGGACGCCGACCTCGGCCGCTGGGTGGCGCTGAAATTCCTCAAGGGCGGCGACCGGGGGGACATCGCGCGGCTCCTGCGCGAAGCCCAGACGGCCGGTCGCCTGTCGCACCCGAATATCGCCTCGATCCACGAAGTGGGATCGGAGCGCGGCGAGCATTACATCGCGATGGAGTTCATCGAGGGCCAGACCCTCGAGACCTTTCCCCGCAAGGACCGCAAGGGGCTCGTGCGGCTGATCCGCGAAGCCGCGCACGCGGTGGCCCTGGCCCATCGCGAAGGAGTCGTTCACCGGGACATCAAGCCCTCGAACCTGATCGTGGCGGAGCGCCCGGGAAGCGCGCCCCACCTGTACGTGGCGGACTTCGGGCTGGCCCGGTCGATGTCCGATCCAGGCAGGCTCTCGCAGACGGGCGTCCTCCTGGGGACGCCGGAATACATGAGCCCGGAGCAGGCCCGGGGCGAGTCCGTGGACGGCCGCACCGACGTCTGGTCGCTGGGGGCGACGCTCTACGAACTGACGACGGACAAGGTCCCGTTCAAGGGATCGAACGTCGTGAACATCCTGAAGCGGATCATGGAGGAGGAGCCGAAGCCTCCTCGCGCGATCCAGCCCCGGATCAACCCCGATCTCGAGACGATCATCCTCAAGTGCCTCGAGAAGGACCCGGGCCGCCGGTACGCGACCGCGGACGAGCTCGGCGACGACCTGGACCGCTACTTGAACGGCGAAGCGATCCAGGCGCGCCCGCCCAGCATCTTCTACCGGTTGAGAAAGCGGGTGTTGAGGAGAAAGGCGGTCGCGGCGGCCGGCGCGGCGGCAGCGATAATCCTGGCCCTCTCAGGCCTGTGGTGGTTCCGCGCGCGGCCGGAGCGGGAACATCTCTTGAATTTCCAGGCCGGGATGATGGCCTGGGACGAGCTCCTGCGCTCGTCCTTCGGGCGGATCGACCGCCCCAAGCTGCTGGAGAAGGCGCGGGAAACCCGCGCGCTGTTCGAACAGGCGAACGCGTGGCTGGAGAAACCGGAGGCCCACATCATGCGGGCCCGGTGTTTCGAGCTCGAGGGAAAGTACCCGGAAGTCCTGGAGGCGCTGGAACGCTCCTGCGCGCTGGCGCCGGGCCACGCCGAGGCCCGCGTCGAGCTGGCGCGCGCCCTGCTCGCGCGGTACCTCAACCTCCGGGGCTCGCCGTCCATCATCACGTCGGAGCGGGGCCGGAGCGTCGGGGACCTCCGGCCCGAGAGCCCGGCGGCGATCCGCCTGAGGGAGCGGGCCAGGAAACTGATCGAGGAACAGACGGTCCGGTCCCGCAAGCAGGACCTGCTCGACGGGCTGCTCGCGATGGGGCGGGGAGAACACAAGGAGGCCGCGGAGCACTTCCGCCGGCACACCACCGTCGACGGGCTGGACACGATGGCCTTGAGGCTCGAGGGGGCCTGCCGGTTCTACTCGGAAGTCTACGAGGGCGCCTTGGAACCACTGGAGCGGTCGCTCCGGCTTGGACCCGATGCGGAAGCGTACAACTGGGTGGGCCTCACCCGGCACGCGCTGAAGGAACTGCCGAGGGCGATTGAGGAGTTCAACCGGGCGATCGAGCTCGATCCAGATCACGTGATGGCCCACGTCAATCGCGGCAACGCGCAGCTGCAGCTCAAGCGGTTCGAGGAGGCGATCCGGGATTACGACCAGGTGATCAAGGTCGCGCCGGAGGTGCCCTTCGTCCATTTGAACCGGGGCAACGCGCGGCAGGAGCTGGGCGACATCGAGGGGGCGATCCGGGATTTCACGAAGTCGCTCGATCTCGACCCGAAGTATGCACTGGCCTGGTACAACCGGGGCAACGCCCGCCGTCTCCAGGGTGAATTCGCGGCGGCCGTCCTGGACTACGACCGGGCCATCGAGCTCGACTCGACGTTTGCGTTGGCGTGGTCGAACCGCGGCCTGGCGCGGTACAAGCTCCGGAAATTCAAGGAGTCGATCGCGGACCAGGACCGGGCGATCGACCTCGACCCGGCCTATGCAAAGGCCTTCCTCAACCGGGGCAACGCGCGGCAGGAGCTCGGGGATTTGGAAGGGGCAATCCGGGATTTCACCCGGGCGATCGAGATCGACCCGGCGTTCGCCATGGCCCACTACAATCTCGGGAACGCGCGCCGCCACTCCAACGACTTTCGAGCGGCTATCCAGGATTACGACCGGGCGATCGCCGCCGATCCGAAGTACGCGCTCGCCTTTTCCAATCGCGGCCTGGCGCGGTACATGCTCCGGAAATTCAAGGAGTCGATCCAAGACCAGGATCAGGCGATCGCGATTGACCCGAAGTGCACCCTTGCCTACCTGAACCGGGGCAACGCACGCCAGGAGCTCGGGGACTTCGAGGGGGCGATCCGGGATTTCTCCCAGACGATCGAGCTCGACTCGAAGTTTGCGATGGCCTGGTTCAACCGGGGCAACGCGCATCGTCTGACCCACGACTTCGCGTCGGCGAGCCGGGACTACGGGAAGTCGATCGAGCTCGACCCCAAGTTCACGCCGGCGTACCTCAACCGGGGACTGGCGCGGACCGCCCTCAAGGAGTTCGACGGGGCGATTGCGGACTTCAAGGAAGTGCTCAAAACCCATCCCAACCGGTGGGAGCCGTACTACAACCTCGCCTGCACGCACGCCCTGAAGGGTGACCCGGCCGAGGCGCTCGACATGCTGGAAAAATCCGTGGACCTGGGGTTCCGGGACGCCGCGCACCTGGAGAAAGACCCGGACCTCGACACGCTCCGCAGGGAGAAACGGTACAAGGACCTGGTCGAACGGCTGAAGGCCCGCTAGCGGGGGTCAGATCCCCGATTCCGAATCCGCCTGGATCCGGTTCGTCACCACGCGGTGGAGGATGCCCAGGGCATCGACGGCGTGGGCGCCCCAATGGATGTCGAGCCCGCCCAGGACCCACTGGAACACCGCCTCGTCGTACTCGGGATCGTCGTTCGCATTCCACGCGCGCAGGCCCGCGGCGATGTCGCGGTAGACGTCCGCCAGGTCGTCGGCCAGGTTTCCCCCGACCGGCTCCGCCTTCTCGACCTGGGTCTTCATCGGCTCGAAGTACATCCAGTACCAGGCGTCGTGGCCGAGGTAGGCGCAGAG
>DASRJF010000205.1:0-4239 GCA_035649615.1 Planctomycetota bacterium
AGCTGCGACCGGCCCTGCGCGGCGTCCGCGGCGATCTGGCCGCCCAAGCCCGCCAGCGGCGCGCCGTCCCTGAGCGCCGGATGCAGCCCCGCCGCGACCAGGGCGACCGCGATCCACGCGGCCGCCACGGCGATCCACGCGGTCTTCACTTCTCCGCGACCACCACCCTCGTCGACCGGATCACGTTCCCGGTCCGCGCCGTCGCGCCCACGCTCCACGACTTCGTGCGGAAGAGGTCCAGCGCGAGATCGAGCCACTTCTTCCAGCCGTCGAGGTGCGCCTGCATGCGGTCCGGAGGCGGACCCCCCTCGTATCCCCGCAGCGTCAGCTGGATCAGGCCCGGGGTCGCGAGCTCGAGATAGATCCGCACCTGCTCGATCATCGTGTCGCCGTGGAACAGCGCCAGCGACGACACCTTCTCCGGCACCGTCCCCGCCGGCAGCGCCTTCGCCAGCCGCGCCGCGAGCGATCCCGCGTCCTTCTCCGCCGCCGTGCCGAAGCGGTTCAGCAGCTCCGCCGAGTTCGTGACGAACAGGAACCCCGCCCTCTCGACCACGATGAACGGCAGGACCGCGTACTGCTCGCCCACCGGAATCATGATGTCCAGGGTGGCGGCGCGCGACTCCCCCATCATCCCGACCCGGAACTCCGTGTGCAGGGGGAGCGACTCCCACTCGCGCCGGCCTTCGATCCGCTTCTCCAGCGGCATCGGGGAGATCGCCTTGTGAAGGCGCTCGAGGAACTTCCGCGCCGCCTGGAACGCGTCCACCGGCCTCTCGAACTCGGCAAACGCCACGAAGGCCGGCAGCCGCGCCACGATCGCCCCGAACCCGGGCGGCTCCGGCCCGGGTTTCGGCTTCGGCGTCGCGATCGCGAATCCCGTCTCGCCCTTCAGGTTGCGGACGAACCCCTCGATGAACGCGTTGCCGAGCTCCTGGACCTCCTCGTTCTCCTTCGGGAAGAGCTCCTCCAGCCGCTTCTCGCCGCCCGGGAGCGACTCCACGAACGCCGCCTTCATCGCGTCGAACGAGGGCTTGAGCTCGAGCCGCTGCACCAGGCAGAGCCACGTCTCCGCGGGCAGGAACCCCGGCGCCCGCGACGCCGCGTCCGCGGGGACGAGCACCGGGACCTTCTTCTCCTCGGCCGGATCGACGAGCTCCACCGACTCCGACGGGCGCGCCGCGTCGGGATACGACGTCGCGAGCACCCCCCGCGACGGCTTGGCCCACCCGATCATCTTCTGGAGCGTCTCCAGCCCCGCGGTGACGAACTCCTTCTGGTCCTCGTCCTCCAGCGCCGGCTCGATCATCGTCCCGACATACTCGAGCATCTCGCCGTACCCGGCCTTGATCCGCTCCGCGGGCCGGTCCCACAAGAGGTACGTGAATCCCGGCCGGACCTGGCCGCGCGCCTCGACGTAGAGCGGATCCTCCTCGAACGACCCCGCGCCCCCCGACAGGAGCGCCAGGATCTCCTTCGCGAACGCCGGACCCAGCACGAGCACGACGCGGTTGCCCGCGACGATGAGCGACGGGCCGAGCCCGCCGTACCAGGTCTCGATCATCTCGACCATCTCGGGCGGCGCCGCCTCGCGCAGCTCCTGGAGCGCGCGCTTCATGTCGAGCGACCACATCAGCGCGCCGGCCCGCTCCTCGCGGAGGATCCACTCCGGCAGCTTCGAGCGGCCGAAGTCGAGCGCGCCCGCGATCACGAAGACCGAGAGCGGGTCGAGATCGATCCCGATCGCCTGCTGGGTCGTCAGCGCATCGCCCTCGCCGGAGAAGACCTTCTGCGCCAGCGCGAACTCGGGCGCGGTGACGTTGACCGCCGACAACAGCCATTCTTTCATCCACGCGCCGGCGAAGCGCGCGTCCTTCGGCAGGCGCGCCGCGATCTCGTCGTCGGGCCGCTCGTCCGGCGGGAGCGCCTCCGCCAGGAACTCCTTCACGCGCTTCGGGTCGTTGAGGAACGCGTCGATCTCCTTCCAGAACGGCCGGTTGAAGAACTCCTCGGCCTCCGACTGGGCGCGGGCGGCGGCCTTGGGGTCGGCCACGGCGACGGTCGCCTGGAGATAGACCAGCCCGGGCGGCAGCGACTTCGTCCACGGCCGCGGCGCCGCGGTGTGGAACGAGCAGCGGACCTCGCCGTCGGGGCCGTCCGGCAGGGAGAACGCGACCGCGTCGTCCTTCGGGGCGAGGACAAACGCGTTGCGGACGAACTCGTCGACCGGCGCGAGATCGGGCATCCAGTCGGCGAGCCTCTGCTCCTTGCGGAGGTAGATCACGCCCGACTCGTTCTTCGCCGGGGCCGTCCGGACGCGCGCGAGGACCGGGTCTCCCGCGAGCGTCCCCTCGGGCTTCTTGGGCGCCGTGCCGTCGGTGGCGACGGCGAGACGCTCGAGCGCGCCCTTCAATTCGCCGATGCTGTCGGAGAGGAAGCAGTAGCCGCGGCCGACGCCGTAGTAGAGCGTCGCCTTCCCGCCGGCGACCTCCTCCTGGAACAGGGGGAAGCCCTGGTGGAGCGGCGGTTCGCACGCCTTCACGCCGCCCGCCTTGGAGAGGTGGCCCTGCAGGTCCTTCACGCCCCCCTCGGGCATGCGGGTCGCGAGGAGGAATCGCGGGCGCTCGCCCTTGGGCGCGGGGAGGATGCCGACGGCGATGTGCTTCCCGAACGTCTCCCAGAACTGGCGCGTGGTCGGCCGGTATCCGTACTTCTGCTGGGCCCGGTCGAGCTCCTTGTCGACGTCCAGGAGGATCTCGACGGCCTCGGGGGGAAGCCCGAGCTTGTCCTTTTTCCACCCGCGCTGGAGGCCCATGTACGAGGCCGTCTCCTCGAACTTCTTCCACCAGGCCTCCGCGCGGGCGTAGGACCGGTCCCATCCCTGCATCTCGACGTAGAGGAGCGAGGTCGCGGGGAAGAGGTCGGGGGCGGAGAGGTCGACCGGCTGGACGACGCGCTGGACGGCCTCGTGCGACTTCCGCAGGTAGAGCGCCGAGGCGAGGGCGACCACGACGGCGATGGCGACGCCGGCCAGGGCGAAGCGGGCGGCTGGTTTCATAGCGGCTGAAGCTACCACGGAAGCGGGTTCAAACCAACGATAACGGATGGCGGATGACGAAGGGTAACATTGAGCGCAGGTCATCGTCGAAAGAGCGCATGAATCTCCAGGCGATCGTCGTCGTGACGGGGATCGTCGTCTCGATCGTGATCGGCGGGTGGAGCGTCCGGAACTTGATGCAGGCGCGCCTCCTGTCGCGGTGGCGCCATCCGTCGCTCGACGGGCTGGCCGGGCGCCGGGTGGCGCTCCTCGGCGCCGTGCAGGTGCGGCGGCCGCTGCGCCTTTCCCCCCTGGGCGACTGCCTGTGGCATCGGGAGATCATCAGGGTTTACAGGAGGAGAAGCTGGAGCACAGAGTCGGACGACTCGGAGATGGCCGATTTCTCGGTCGTCGTCGACGGGCGGGAATTCCGGATTCCGAACCTGCCGACGGAGGTCCACGGGGGAGAGTCGATGTCCGGCTGGGAGGACCAGGATTTCACGGACTTGATCTTCGGCCGCCGGCGGGTCTGGATCCAGAAGTGGCTTCCCGTGGTGCCGCGGCTGACGGTCGTCGGCCAGGTGCGCCGGGTCGGCGGCTCTTGGGAAGTGGCGCCCGACGCGGCGGCGGGCCTGCTCTTCACGTCGCACCACCCGGCGAAGACCGCGCTCAAGGAGGCGGTCAAGGGGGGGCTCGGCCTCGCGGGAGCGGTCGCGGGGATGGCGGCGATCATCTACTTCGCAACCCGATGAACGCGTCGCGGCCGTCGACGGCGCGGACGCGCTTCGGGCGGAACCCCTCGTCGCGCAGGACGCGCATCCACGTCGCGCGCGAGAAGAGGCCGAACTTGAAGCGGTCGACCGCGGCGCGGAGTCTCGATCCCGGGCCCTTCATCACGTAGGCGAGCGTCGCCTCTCCCGCGACGTCCCACCCGAGCCACCGGACCTCGCGCCCGCCCTTGCGCGATCCGCCCGATTCCACGTGGGGCCGGAAGGTGTCGCGGACGTAGTCCGGCGCGAAGAGCGCGACACCGCCCTCGCGCAGGTGGGCGAACGCGGTGGCGACGGCGAGCCGCAGGTCGCGCTCGATCGCCAGGTGCATGATCGCGTCGTGGATGAAGACCGCGTCGAACGTGCGGCGGAGGCGGAGCGTGCGCATGTCGCCGCGGAGGTGCTCGCACCCGGGGTTGAGGCGGCGGCTCG
>DASRJF010000206.1:0-5274 GCA_035649615.1 Planctomycetota bacterium
ACGTACGTGATCATCGAGACATTCCCCGTGAACGAGAGATTCAATCTGGCGGATCAGATGCGCCGCGCCGCGCTGTCGGTGCCGGCCAACATCGTGGAGGGATTCGGTCGCCGCAAATCCAAAGACAAGATGCGCTTCTACAACATGAGCCAGTCGTCACTGCAGGAGTTGGAGTACTTCTATCGAGTGGCCCGGGATCGGGGATATGTCAGCTACCCTCTGCCGGTGAACGGTCAATTGGATTCGATCGGTCGCATGCTCACGAAGCTCATTAAAAAAACGCCGGATCTCCCGTCCTCTTCCTGACTCCAAATTCCACCTTCCAGATTCCAGATTCCAAATTCCAGATTCTAGATTCCAAATTCCAGATTCCGCCCAAGTCACTTCACCTTGCGCATGGGGATGTCCTTGAACTCGAACGGGATCTTGATGTCGGTGACGCCGATCGGCTCGAAGAGCTCGATGGCTTCGAGCTTCGTTCCGTCCTTCAAGGCGGCCTGCAGCTTGAACACCGTCGTTTCCTGCGTCCCGGGTTTCGAGCCCGGCGTCGGGCCGGTGGAGACCATCTCGACGTCGGCGGGAATCTCCTTTCCCGCCGCGTCGCGCAGGACGAGCTTGCCCCTCGTTTGCGGATAGAAGATCTTCTGCTCCCGCCGGCCCGTGAGCCGGGCGTCGGTGACCATGACCTGCATCCGGACCCGGCCGCCCGAGACGTCCACGCTCTCGATTTCGAGCGTCAGGCTCTCTCCTCCCTCCTTCGCGCCCTTCTTGAGATTCGGGCCGCTGACGAAGGCGCTCCGCTCCATGTCCAGGACGGCCTGCAGGGTCGCGACGCCCTTGCAGGACTTGACCTTGGCGGCGCCCCTGGCCGGAGCCGCGTCCAGCCATTCGGCCACCGGCCGGACGAGGGGACGCGTCATGTCGGGCTCGGGCAGCATCCGGTATTCCCCGGAGACGGGCTTGCGGATCAATCCGGCCGCGCTCGTCAGCAGGTTCGTGCCCTTGTCGTCGGCGAGGACTTCGTACGTGAGGAACTGCGCGATCGATTGGGCCCCCGGGGGGCCCGCCACGACCGCCTCGCCCCGCACGTAGTCCCGGTCGCCCGTCCCGGGCCCGGGCGGGAACTTCAGGAACGGCCGCACCAGGAGCAGGTAACCGGAGTTCGTCGCCATGAAGGGCCGGACGTAGGTCTCGCGGCGGATCGCGATCCCCTTGTCCGACACGTCCCACGCGAGCTTGCCGTGCGCGGCGCAGATCCGATCCACCGCCTCCCACAGGCTCAGCTTGTCGGCCTCGAGCGACGTGACGGCGTCGGCCGGGACCGCGCGGTGGTCGATCGGCACGGAGGTCTTCTGCTGGAGTTCCGCCAGCACCTCCGGGATCGGCCGGTCCTTCGCGACCAGCGTGACGAGGAGCGGACTTCCGGACGCGATGGTGTGCCGTTGGAGGCGCTCGATCCGCCGGATGATGACGTTGACCTTCAGCCTCAACTCTCCGGCGGCCAGGCCGGCCTCCGCCTCCCGAAGGATCGGAAGCGCGGGCGGACCGAGTTGAAAGAGGTCCTCCTCGGCCTTTCTCTTCAGGCCGATGTTGCGATCCTTGAGCTGGACGATCAGCGCGCGGACTTTCTCGGCGAATTCGGGGTCCGGATCCTGGGGGGGAGACGTCCAGGCGGCCAGCAGCAGGAGGGCGGCGACCGCCGCCCGGATTCGCTCGCCACGGGGCATCGACCGATCCTCCCGGAGTCGGTGGATGCTACCGTTTCTTGAAGGTGAGGACCATCTTCGGCGACTTGAGTATCACCTCGTGCAGCTTCTCCACGGCCTCCAGGATGTAGGGGTCGTCGACGTACTGGCGGTACTTCAGGATCTTGCCGGCGATCTTGTGGAGGGTCCGGATCGTGGGAACGTCGTCGATCCAGCCCTCGGAGGACTCGTTGGATTTCAGCCAGTTCGTGAACGACGACCCGGGGCTGATCTTGAGGCCGTTGGCGACGAGGCACTGGGCCTGGAAGAGCACGTACACGGAGTCCACCCACATCGTCCGGCCATTCGCGTCGAGGACGTCGAGCGAGTAGTGGAGATCGAGGTCTCCCGACTTGACGACTTCGCCGTCGAGGGTCCACGCCTTGCAGTCCCGGCAGAATCTCATGTTCTGCCGGGGGACCGTATACAGCGACCCGCACTGGGCGCAGGCCTCCGGGCTCAGGAGCTTCTTCTTGGGGAACATGCTTTCGACTTCAGTTTTATTCTAACCTCGCCCCGGCGGCCCACAATGGTAATCGGAGGCCCGCATCGGTTTTCTTTGCGGATTCCACACATCCTTTGACGCGCGCCGAAGCGCGGCGACGGTCCCTTTCCGACTTTTTTCCCGGGGAGGGAGCTCGAATCCCGCGGCCGGCCCGGCCCCCAGTTGCTTTCGAGTCGGGCATGGATATAATGCTTTTCTCATATTCCCATGGAGACCGCGAATTCCATGCCCCAGCGCGCCATGAACAGCGGCCGCGCGGACTTGTTCCAGAAGTGCCGGAACTACACGCGCCACAAGGAAGCGGAGGCCAACGGTCTCTATCCTTATTTCAAGGCCATCGAGTCGGGCGCCGACGCCGAGGTGGTCATCAACGGCAAGAAGATGATCATGATCGGGTCGAACAACTACCTCGGCCTGACGACCCACCCCAAGGTGAAGGAGGCCGCCAAGAAGGCCATCGACCGGTACGGCAGCGGCTGCACCGGCTCGCGCTTCCTCAACGGCACGCTCGACATCCACGAGGAGCTGGAGCACCGCCTCGCCCGGTTCATGCACAAGGACAAGTGCCTGCTCTTCTCGACCGGCTTCCAGACCAACCTCGGCGTCATCTCGACGCTCGTCGGCCGCGACGACGTCATCCTCTGCGACCGCATGAACCACGCGAGCATTATCGACGGGTGCCGCCTCGCCTTCGGCCGCACGCTCAAGTTCAAGCACAACGACGTCACCGACCTCGAGCGCATCCTCACCTCGGCCGAGATGGAGGAGGCGCAGGGCTCGCACCTCGTCATCACCGAGGGCGTCTTCAGCATGGAGGGGGACCTCGGCTGCCTCGACCAGATCGTGCTCCTGAAGCGCCAGTACGGGTTTCGCATCCTCCTCGACGACGCGCACGGGATCGGCGTCCTCGGCGCCAACGGGCACGGCGCCGCGGAGCACTTCGGCGTCGAGAAGGACACCGACCTCATCATGGGCACGTTCTCGAAGTCGTTCGCCTCGCTCGGGGGCTTCATCGTGGGCGAGACGGCCGTGATCGACTACATCAAGCACCACGCGCGGGCGCTCATCTTCTCGGCCTCGATGCCGCCCTCCGCGGTCGCCACGGTGCTCGCCGCGCTCGAGGTCATCGAGAAGGAGCCGGAGCACCGCGAGCATCTCTGGAAGAACACGCGCAAGATGCACGCCGCGTTCCGGGACCTCGGCTTCGACATCGGCAAGACCCAGTCCCCCGTCGTCCCGATCATCATCGGCGACTTCGAGAAGACGATGATCTTCTGGAAGGAGCTGTTCGAGGCGGGCGTCTTCGTCAACCCGATCATCCCGCCCGCGGTGCCGCCCGATCTCGCCCTGCTCCGGACGAGCTTCATGGCGACGCACACCGACGAGGTGCTCGACCGGGTCATCGACATCATCGGGAAGACGGGCAAGAAACTGGGCGTCATCTAGGGGATCGCGACCGGGAACCTGGGGGGGATGGCGAGTCCATGATCACGACCTGCCCCTCGTGCGGGGGGCCCGTCGAGGACACCGGCGACCGGTGCACTCGCTGCGGCCAGTCGACGGCCCGCCGTTACATCGGGCCGGGGAACGTCCCCCGGAAGGAATCCGAGGCGGCCTCGTCGCTCCCGCTCCCCGAGCTCGTCCTTCCCTGCCTGGTGCCCGGGGCGCGCTTCGTGGCCGGCGAGATCTGGACCCACGGAAGCCTCCGCCTGGCCGAGTCCGGGGTGTTCCTCCTCTCGGAGCCGGACGGGCCGTGGACGCCCGAGAAACTGGCCGCCCTCGACACGCACGATCCGTCGCAACCGCACCCGGTCGGAGCCTCGTCTTTCTACCTGCCCCTCGGCCAGATCGAGCGCTTCCAGCACTCGCGGATCACGTCGTTCGCGATCATCGCGCGCGACGGGAAGAGGCCCCTGCGGCTGGAACCCGACGGCTGGAGAATGATCGACGCCTACTCGGCCAAGACAGGCATCCCCTCCCGATGACCCTGGAGATCGCTCCAGTCCGCGGATCCAGGGACCTCGAGGCGTTCATCCGGCTCCCCGATTCCCTGTACCGCGACGACAAGACCTACGTGCCGATGCTCCACTCCTCGGAACGGAAGATGCTCGATCCGAAGCGGAACCCCTTCTACCTCCACGCGGAGGCGGAGCATTTCCTCGCCCGGCGGGACGGCCGGCTCGTGGGGCGCGCGTCGGCGATCCGGAACCGCGCGCACGAGGAGATCCACCGGGAGAAGACGGGATTCTTCGGCTATTTCGACGTGGAGGACGACCTCGAGGCGGCGAAGGCCCTGCTCGGCGCCGCGGAGGCGTGGCTCCGCGCCCGCGGCCTGGAACGGATCCGGGGGCCCGTCAACCCGTCGACGAACGACCCGTGCGGGACGCTCGTCGAGGGCTTCAAGTGGGCGCCCTTCGTCCTGATGACCGGGAATCCCCCCTACACGCCCGGTCTCATCGAGGGGGCCGGCTATGCGAAGGCGAAGGATCTCCTGGCGTACTTCATGCTGGGGACCCAGTCGGTCCAGGACAAGGTCCGGAAAGTCGCCGCGGACGTCCGGGGCCGGGGGGACGTCACGATCCGGAAGATCGACCTCTCGAAGTTCGAGAGCGAGCTGGGGCTGGTGATGGAGATTTACAACGACGCCTGGAGCAAGAACTGGGGTTTCGTGCCGATGACGGCGGAGGAGATCCGGTTCGTGGCGGACGATCTCAAGGCGGTGGTCCTTCCCGAGCTTTCGTACTTCGCGTTCCTCGGCGGGAGGCCCGTCGGATTCTCGTTCGCCCTGCCCGACATCAACCATTCGCTCAAGCGCGCGAAGGGCCGGCTCTTCCCGTTCGGCTGGTTCTGGTTCCTCAAGCCGGTGCTGCGGAAGATCCCGACCTTCCGGATCCTGGCGCTCGGCGTCCGCCGGGAATTCCAGCACCTCGGAATCGGGACCCTCTTCTACGAGAGCTACATCAACCTGGCCGTGGAGCGGGGCTACAAGGGCGCCGAGCTGTCGTGGATCCTCGAGGACAACGA
>DASRJF010000207.1:0-6904 GCA_035649615.1 Planctomycetota bacterium
GCTCGAGGTCTTTTACCGGTTCGACGTGGCGGGCGGGCCGGCGGACCCCTTCCAGGTCTCCATGCTCGTCGGAATCAACTGGTCGAAGCTGTACATGGGCCTGAGCGACGACGTCCGCAATGCGCGGGAAGGGTTCAGCGCGCTCTGGCCGCTCCCCGCCCTCGGCGTGGAGGCCCGGTACTGGATGACCGATCGCCTCTCGGTGGCCGCGTCGGCGCGCGGGACGCGATTCCGGTTTGAAAATCCCTTCCAGCTCGACGGGGGAGAGACGCAGGACATCCGCTACATATTCGGACGGTTCGACGCGAGCCTCGAGTGGGCCCTCTCCAGCCACTTCTCGGTGGCGGCGGGATACACGGGAATCGACGCCTTCATCAACGCGGCCAGCCCCGAAGACACGGATACCGCGGACCTGAAGTCGGGGGGACTGCACGCGGGGATGTCGCTTAATTTCTAGTGGGGCATCAAGCATGATTCTGGCGAATTGAGAACCCGAAGCTCGAAATGGTCGTTGAGAAGTTCAACGTGCTGAGTTCAATGTTCAAGGTTCGTTCAAGGTCCGAGGTTCAAAGTCACGATAGGCGGCCCCACGACGGCCATGGACTCCGGACGCCGGACACACGTTGAATCTTGAACTTTGAACTTTGAACTTTGAACCTGCGTCGCATCCGAACCGGCCGGGTGAGAACTGCGGGAATCAATCTGGATGCGACACTAGGCAGACTTCTTAAATCAGTTCTCAGCCTGGAGATGGAAGGCCGTCGGTTCAGCGCGTGAAGCCGTCGGGAAGCCACGTGGGATCGTGCGGACCCTCGAAGGTGGGCGTCCCTTCAGCCACGGCCTTGGCGCGGGCGGTGAGCCAGTCGCAGATCGCATCCAAATCGGGGTGAGGCTTCCCCGCGTCCTTTGAAACGTTTCCCGAAACTCCCGTCCAGAGTTCAACCCTGAGCGAGGCCTGGATCCCTTTCCCCAATCCGGCGGGATGGGGAGTCCGGATGTCGAAGAACTTGTGGGTTTCGATGAGCTTGGCGAGTTGATCCCATCCGTCCGCGCCGAGCAAAAACCCGATGCGCCGCTCCTGGAGACCGAGTTCCCCGCCCTTTTGCGCCACGACTTGGAGAAAGCACGCTCCGTCGCCGCGAATCCACAGGATGCGGCGATCCTCGGCGCTCTCTTCCAGGACAAACCTCAGCGTCCGGAGCGGGAACGGCAGCTTGCGGATCAATTCGAGCGCTTCCTTGCCGCACTCGAGCGACGGGAACTGGCGGGCGGCCAAGTCGAGCGCCGGGCGCGCCTGGCGATTCCGGCCCCCCTTCAGCGCCCCCTTCGCGGCGGCGACGATCGCCTCGCCCGTCGTCCGGATCTCCTTGAGCCCCTCCTCCGCGGCGCGCCGGATCATCTCCGGCGCGTCGGGACGCGCCGCCTCTTCGAACTTCGCGGCCGCCTCCGCGTACCGCCTCGATGACAGCGCCTCGCGGCCCTCGTCCAGCGGCTTCACCAGCGCCGCGAATTCCTCCCTTGTCCGGTGAGGTCCCGGCACCTTTTCAAGCGCGGTGCGGATGTCGAGGAGGAATTCCTCGGGCCGCCGCCAGCCGTCCTTGCGGAACAGCTGGTTTCCCTCCGGATCGATCCAGACCGTGAACGGGATCCGGAACCGGCCCGATTTCTGGTACGGCTTCAGGGCCTCGTGCGTCCCCTGGTGCTCGCCGCATTCGAGGTTGCGGTACAGCCTGCACCGCGTCACGGCGCGGCCGTCCTCCCGCGTCTCGAACGTGCCGTGCTCCAGCGGCCCGTGCGCGACGACCGGGACGACCGTCGTACAGGCCTCGACGACCCTCGGATCGATCAGGGTTGATGCCTCCATCAACCGGCAGCCTTCTCAGCCGGCGCCCCCGGACACGTAGAAGAAGATCGGGACGCGCCGGACCTGGGCCTCGCGCTTCGCGAGCTCCCAGGTCTTCGACCAGGCGATCGAGGGTCCCTTGTCGTCCACCGCGACGGGGCTGTCGGCGAGTTTTCCGGCGGATGCGATCCGGGAGTCGACGAGAGCGGCGCGTCCGGATTCGAGGCGCACGGCTTCCCGGTAGTCCTCGAGCGCCTTCTCCGCCGGGGGACGGTGCGGGTCCGCCCGGAATCGCGCGTACACCGCCTTTTCGTAGTGCGCGTCGCCCCTCAGGATGAGCAGGCCGGCGTCCGCGGGACGGAGCTCGAGGGCCTTGTCGAGATCCTCGAAGGCCGTTTTGAAGAGCTCGTCGATGTCGCCCCGCGCGAACATCCGGGCCACCGCGAGCTTGGAGCGGGCGAACCCGCGGCCGGCGTAGGAATCGGCCCGCCGGGGATCGAGCTTGATCGCCTCATCGAAGTCGGCGATCGCGGCCTCGAACTCGGCGCGCTTCGAGAAGTCGCCCCGCGGGAAGCGCCACGCGGCGAGGGTCGCGCGGAACTCGCCCCGGCCGGCCAAGGCCTCGATCGATTTCGCGTCGGCCTTGACGGCCTCGTTGAAGGCGGCGAGGGCGGCTTTGCCGGGGGTGTCGAAGTCGCCGCCGGCCTTCTCGGCGTTCTGCGCCTCCTCGAACTTCGCCCGGGCGCGCGCCAGGGCGGATTCCTGGGGAGGATCCTGGATCGCCGGGACGAGCAGGAGCAGGAACAACGGCCAGCGCATGAACTATAGGGTACCGCCCGACCGCTCAATGTCCAAGAGCCGCCGCTTCCGCCAGAGTCCCCCGCCGTACCCGCCGAGACTTCCGTCCTTGCGGACGACCCGGTGGCACGGCACGAGGATGGCGATCCGGTTCCTCCCGTTGGCGGCGCCCACCGCGCGGCACGCCCGGGGCTTCCCCACCGCCGACGCGATGGCTTCGTAGGACCGGGTTTCTCCGCACGGGATCTTGAGGAGCTCGTTCCACACGCTCCGCTCGAAGGGCGCCCCGGCGAGGTGAAGCGGCAGCGTGAACTTCCGCACGCGACCCAGGAAATAATCGCCCAGTTCTTCGCGCAATCGGCGGGTGAAGTCGTTTTCGCCGGCAACGGCAGGCCGACCCAGATCGGCGAATTCGCGTTCCAAACTCCGCCGATCCGTGAACTCGAGAAGGCAGATTCCCTCGCGCGTCGCGCCCGCGACCATGGGGCCAAGCGGCGTCTCGATCCAGGCGAGCGAGACGGATTCCAAGGATCGCGCGCGGCCCGGGGGCGCATCGAACGACCGGGCGAACGCGTCGCGGAATCCGCTGTGCGACGCGTACCCGCTTTCAAAGACCGCGGCGTCGATCGGGCGTCCCTGCCGGAGCGCCGCGAGGGTCCCCGAAAGGCGCCGGCCCCGGCAGAAGGCCTGGAACGTCATCCCGTATCGCTCCTGGAACCACCGGCGCGTCCGCGCGGGCTCGAACCCCATTCGGCGAAGGTCGTCCTCCCGGAACCGGCGCCCCGGTTCGCGCTCGACGGCGCCCAGCAGGGAGGCCACCCAGCCCGGGATCTTGCCGATCTCGAGGGGCCGGCACCGGAGGCACGGACGGTACCCCTCGCGCATCGCCTCGCGGGCCCTTTCGAAGAACCGGACGTTCTCGGGGCGCGGCTTGCGGGCGCGGCAGGACGGCCGGCAGAAGATGGCGGTCGTGCGGACCGCCGCGAAGAACACGCCGTCGTAGGCGGTGTCGCGGTCGAAGAGCGCGCGCAACATCACGTCGCGCGAGGGAAGGGACGGCGCCCCGGGCTCGGACAGGGTCATCTGCTTCACGATCGGACTGTATCCGCGCCCCGGCGCGTCCACCACCGAAAATCCGACAGGGAATCCGAAACCCGGAATCTGGAAGATGGAAGATGGAATTTGGAATGGAGGACCCGATTCTCGGAAGCGGGCTAGTGTCGCATCCAGATTGATTCCCACAGTTGTCACCCGGCCTGGTTCGGATGCGACACCTGTTGGGAGTTCGGAGTTCGGAGTTCTGGGTCCTGAGTTCGTTCTGAGTTCTTCGTTCACCGTCCACTCAGCACCCGGAACTTCGAACGAACGCTGAACGCAGGACTCAGAACGTTGAACTTCCAGTCGGCCTTCTCGAACAGCGGGTCCACAGGGTACGTCTCAGCCGTCAGAGTCAACTTTGACGCAACACGAGGGGGCCTGCCCCCGGAAACGCCGACCGGAACTGATCAACAAGGGCAGGGGCGGAGCGAAGGGGGGAAAAAAAAGACCCGGCCTGGTGAAAGGCCGGGTCTTCTTGAGTTCGGGAATTACTTCTTCCGCGTGTAGTTGATCGAGAACAGGACCATCTCCTTCCCGTCCGGTCCGTTCGTGTGCATCGTCATCGTGGCGTGGTCCTTGTCCTTGCTTTCGAAGACTTCGCGCATCGTCATGGGCTTGCCGTCCGGGCCGTGGCTCGCCCAAGTCATCGTCATCACCTTGCCGGCCGCGTCCATGGTCCCCTCGCCCGTCATCGAGAGCGGCGAATGGCTGTTGATGAAGTGACCGATGTACTTCTTCTTCGCGGGGTCGTAGCCGATCGAGCCGTGACCGTGCCACGGCATGCCCATCATGTCGGGGGTCTTGATGTCGAAGACCATCCAGAAATCGCCGACGGGCGAGCACACCTCCGTGCCCTTGAACTCCGCCGCCGGCATGTCGGGACCCATCGCCGAGGTCTTCATGACGTAGTCCCAGGACCCTTCCATCACCTTGAGCGCCTCGTGCTCTTTCGAGGCCTTCGGCATCTCTTGCCCTTTGCCGCCCTCCTGGCGGGCCCACACGAGCCCGCCCACCGCCAGCAACGCCACCGTCGCCGCAATCGTCTTCGTCATGTTTTGTCTCCTTTGGGTGACTTGGGAAGTCGCGGATTATGCCATAACGAGGGGGGGCCCTTGCAACCCCCCGCAGGGGCCGTTCTGATGGAGGCGAATCGAATGACCGAGGACGATCGGGGCGTCGCGCAACGCCGTCATTTCTATCGGATCGTCTTCGTCCTCGCCGCCCTGTACAACCTCGCCTTCGCGCTCTGGACCGCGGCCTGGCCCCTCTCGTTCTTCCGGATTTTCGGACTCGCCCCCACCAATCACCCGGCCATCTGGCAGTGCCTCGGGATGGTCATCGGCGTCTACGGCGCGGGATACGCCTGGGCCGCGTTCCGGCCGGAGCGGGGAAAACCGATCATCGCGCTCGGCCTCGCGGGGAAGCTCCTGGGGCCGATCGGGTGGGTCGCGATCGTCGCGTCGGGTGAGTGGCCTGTCCGGACGATCACCCTCATCCTCTTCAACGACGTGGTCTGGTGGCTCCCCTTCTCGCTCTTTCTTCTCGAGGGCACGCGACTCGGCGATCGCATCCGCTCCCTGGCGGCGCCGGCCTGCGCGCTCCTCAATGCGGCCGCGGGAGTCGCGATGCTGGTCCTCCTGCGGCCCGGCATGGAGGTCGAGCCCGATCCGGCCGCGCGCGCCGCGTACATCGCGGGCCATCCGGTCGCGTGGAGGGCCGGCTGGGCGCTTTGGATTGGCGCCGCGATCAGCCTCGCAGGTTTCTATGCGTGGTGGGGTTCGCGACTCGGACGTGCGCGACCCGCGACGTCCGCCTTCGTCATCGTCCTGGCGGCCGTCGCGTGCGACCTGTTCGCGGAGTCCCTCTACCTTGGCTGGCTGCCGCAGGATCTCGAAACGACGGCTCCCCTGGGAACCCTGCTCACCGGCGTCGCGGCGAACGGTCTCTACACGATCGCGGGAATCCTCCTCACGCTGGCGACCCCGCTCGGCCGCGCCCTGCGCCTCTGGGCGGCCCTGGTCTGGACCTGCGGCGTGGGCGTCACCTTGTTCACCGTGACCGGGTTCATTCCCGGCCTCGTGGCGAGCACCGCCGGGCTCATGATCTTGCTTCCTCCCTGGGTCTGGATGATGGGGAGACGGCTCGAGCCGCAAGCTCCGTGACAGGGCCCGCGCTCGTCGTCGGCGGACTGGGCTTCTTCGGACGGGCCGTCGTCGACGACCTGGTCGAGTTCTCGCGCGCGGAGATCGTCGTGGCCGGGCGGCGGCAGCGAGTCGCTCTCCGCCACCCCCGGCTGTCGTGGAAGACGATGGACCTCGAGCGTCCGGGATCGGTCGCCGGCTTCGGCGTCGTCGTCTGCGCCGCGGGTCCGTTCCAGGGGATGTCGACGGCCCTGGTCGAGGCGGCCGCGCGCGAGGCCGTGCCGTACGTCGACCTCTCGGACGACCGGGATTTCATCGCCCGGGCGCGCCGCCTCCGCTCGCGGGCCCCCGTGATGACCGGACTCTCGGTCGTGCCGGGCCTCATCTGCCTGCTCGCGGGCCGCGCCGCCGTGGGCCGGGTCCGCTCGATCCGCGCGATCATCGCCCCGGGCTGCCGTCCCCAGCGGGGAGACGCCACGCTTTCCGCCCTTCTCTCGGGAATTGAAGACTGGAGCGGTCGTGAAATCGTTCAGTTCCCCCGGCCCGTCGGCCCCCGGACCGTGTACCGGACCCAACCATTCGGGGACCCCGCGCTCATGTCGGAGTTGTTCGATGGCTCCTCGTTCGAATTCAAAGTGGGCTCGGATGTGGACTTGATGAACCGCGGTCTCGAGGCGGTGAGCTGGCTCAAGCGGAAGCGCGTGATCCGGGATCCGCGCATGATTCGATCCGTCCTCGGCGCGATCGTACGGACGCTCTCGATCCTCGGGACGGACCGGGGCGCCGCGCGGGCGGAAGTGACCGGCGACCGGGGTCGCTACGTGGGTTCGGTCGTGGCGCGCGATCGGGGACACCGCATTCCATCGGTGCTCGCCGCGATCGCCGCGGCCCGCCTGCTCGAGGGCCGCCTGGTCGAGAGCCGGCTGGACCGGTGGCTGCCCGATCTGGATGTCGAACTGGCCCGGCGGAAATTGGAACTCATCGAAACGAGGACGCCATGAACCGGCTCGCGAAGATCCAGGCG
>DASRJF010000208.1:0-3485 GCA_035649615.1 Planctomycetota bacterium
ATGCGCCACCGCGCGGCCCTCGGCGTGACCGAGGAATCCGACGCGGTCGTCCTCGTCGTCTCCGAGGAGACGGGGCGCATCTCGCTGTGCATCGACCGGAAGCTCAAGACGGACCTGACGCCCGACGAGCTCGAGCGGGAACTGAGGGAGCTTTACGAGCGCGGATCGCTGGCCATGCGCACGAAGCGGTTCTTCTCGCCCCATTCCGCGCCGGGGATGCCGTCGGTGGGGAACGGCGGGAACGGGGGGAACGGAGACCCGCACCAGGAAGCCAAGAAGGGCGATGGCGAGGGTTCCCAGCCCCAGGAAGCCAAGAAGGGAGATGGCGAGGGTTCCCAGCCCCAGGAGAAGCCGAAGTGACGTGGCTCAAGCTCAACTACATGACGCTCGCCATGGCGATCGTCCTCTCCCTGCTGACCGTGGGGCTCCTCACGGAGCAGGGCGAGAACGAGGAGCCCTTCCCCCTGAGCGCCCGGTTCCTTCCCGAGGTCAAGGCCCCGGTGGGCTCCGTGGAGTACTGGCTGGACGACAAGAGTTTCCAGCCTGACCGCGACCGGATCCCGGTGACGGTCTCCGGCGCCAGCTCCCAGCTCGGCTTCCTGGAACTCGTCTGCCGGCCCATCCTCGACGAGAGCCGGTTCCCGGGAGATTCCGAGGCGCGGGAGACCAAGATCCAGATCACGTCGAAGGATTTCGACCTGACGACCGACCTGGCCAAGCGCATCCAGATCACGCCGTTCTTCCTGAGGATCACGTACGCCCCCATGAGGTCCCTGAAGCTGCCGATCCGGGTCTCGGCCGCGGATATCCAGGAGGTGGACTCCCGATTCCGGGTCGAGGGCGTCCGCGCGATTCCCCCCGACATCTACGTGCGCCTGCCCGTCGACAAGGTGGACAAGGTGAAATCTCTCGCGATCAAGCCGATCCGCGCCGCGGGACAGATCGACTCCTTCAACGTGGAAGGCCGCATCAACACCGACCTTACGGACCTGAAGGACGTGAAGGCGGAGCCGGGGGTGGGTTTCGTCATCGCGGTCGAGCTGAAGGAAGTCCCCTTCCAGATGGAAATGGCGGGGGTGCCGCTTCACCTATCGTGCCCTCCGCTCCAGGGATCCAAGGCCGAACTCGTCGACCGCCTCACGCTCAAGGTCGTCCTCGCCGGGCCCAAGGACGTCGTGGAGAAGATCCGGCCGGAGCAGGTCCACGTCTACGTGAAGGTGGATTGGACCGCCGACATGCAGTCCGGCGAACCCGCGTTCCCGATCCGGTGCGAGGTGGTGGACGAGGCGCTCCGGAAGCTGGTGCGCGTCAGCCTCGCCCCGGGCGAGCCCATCCTGGCCCCGGTCCGGATCACCAAGGGCTGATCGCAACCGTGGCACTCTTCGGCACGGATGGCGTCCGCGCGCGCGCGGGCGAGGGGCCGCTCACCCCGGAGAGCCTGCGCCGGCTCGGCCACGCGATCGGCACGCTCCTGCGGGACCACCCGCGGATCTTCCATCCCGAGGTCAGCCCCACGGTGCGCCGGACCCTCAAGCTTCCCGCGAAAGTCGCCGGCATCCGGGTCGTCATCGGATGCGACACCCGGGAGTCGGGGCCCTCGATCGAGCGGGACCTGCTCCACGGCATGGGCGCGGAGGCGATCCGGGTCGGCGTGGTTCCCACGCCCGGGATCGCCTGGCTCGCCCGCGAGTGGAAGGCCGCCCTGGGCATCGCCATCTCCGCCTCGCACAATCCCGCGCACGACAACGGGGTCAAGGTGATCTCGGGCGAGGGCTTCAAGATCCCCGACGCCGCGGAAGCGCGCATCGAGGAAGTCTGGAAGGGCGCGCCCGCCGACCGGCGGCCCGGGAAATCGGTGAAGCGGAGCGGCGCCCCGTACCTCAAGTTCCTCCGCTCCCAGCTGCCGGCAGGACGCCCGCTGAAGGACTTCCGGCTGGTCATCGACTGCGCGCACGGCGCGGCTTCGCCCTGGGCGCCCCGGCTCTTCCGCGCGCTCGGGGCGCGCGTCACCGTTCTCCACGCGAAGCCCGACGGCCGGAACATCAACGAGGGGGCGGGGGCGCTCCATCCGGAGCTGCTCTCGGAGGCCGTGCGCAAGGCGAAGGCGGAACTCGGCGCCGCGTTCGACGGCGACGCCGACCGCTGCATCCTCGTGGACGAACGGGGCGAGGTGCGCGACGGCGACCACATCATGGCGCTCTGCGCGGAGGCGATGAAGCGGGACGGATCCATCGGGGGCGACGTCGTCGTGTCGACCGTCATGGCGAACCTCGGGCTCGAGAAGCGGCTGGAGTCGATGGGCCTGAGGCTCGCGCGCGTGAAGGTCGGCGACAAGTTCGTCGCCGAGGAGATGATGCGGTCGGGCGCGCGGCTCGGCGGCGAGCAATCGGGGCACGTCATTTTCCTCGACGCCGCCACGGCCGGCGACGGGATGCTGACGACCCTGCGGGTCCTGCGCGTCATGCTCCAGGCCGGGAAGCCCCTCTCCGAGCTCTGCGCGGGTCTGACGAAGGCGCCCCAAGTCCTGATCAACGTGCCCGTGCGCGAAAAGCCCGATCTCGGCACGGTGCCCGCCGTGCGCGAGGCCGTCGCGGCGGCGGAGCGCGAGTTGAAGGGCGACGGCCGGATTCTCCTGCGCTACTCCGGAACCGAGTCGCTGTGCCGCGTCATGGTGGAAGGGATGAACGGAGACCTCGTGCAGCGGTCGGCGGACGGCGTGGCGGCCGCGGTGCGCGGAGCGATCGGGACATGAAGACGTTCGTCGTGGCGGCGGCCCTGGCCTTGCTCGCCGCCTGCGACCGGACCCCTCCGCCCGCCCCGCCCCCGGCGAAGGCGCCTCCTCCCCTGCCCCCGCTTCCCGAGATCAAGCCTCCGGAGGATTTCGTCCAGGACGGATTCCTCGAGCTCCCCGCCGGAGACGCCGCGAGTTTCGGGTGGGACCTCCGCGAGGGCGCCCAGCACAAGTACGCCTACGGGCAGGAGTCCCACCTCGTCTTGACCGTGTCGGGCGGAAAGGAGACCGGCAAGGTCGGGTCCCGCACGCAGTGGAAGGGCGACGCCATGGTCGTCGGGGGAGGCGGCCGCGGCGAACTCGTCTTCGTCGGCGCCCCCATCGCGCAGTGGAACAACAACCAGCCGCTCTCGTCCGAGGAGCTGAACAAGATCCCCAAGACGGTCGTCCAGTACATGCTGCGGGAAGACGGGACCATCCCGAGCCGCCAGGTGCGGTCGGGCCAGGAGGATCCCAAGTTCGACCTGTACTTCGCCCTGCCTGCGAAGGCCCTCAAGCCCGGCGACAAGGATGTGCGGGAAGTGCACCTCACGCACTTCATGGAGGACGCGAAGTACCACGGCCGGCAGGAGATCACCCACGCGGGGCGCCGGAAAATCGGACGGCATGAATGCGTGAAACTTCTCTCCACGGTCGACCTCGAGGCCATTCCCCCGGGGGACGGGAACGGGCGACTCGTCGGGTCGATCGCGGC
>DASRJF010000209.1:0-7543 GCA_035649615.1 Planctomycetota bacterium
TTGCTCGTCGTGAATTTCGCCTTGAAGGTGTCGGGCGCCTTCTCCTTCCACTCCGGGAGGGACGGGTCGAGCAGGACTTTCGACTTGTCCTTCGGCTTGTCGTCCTGGCCCGCTCCGCACCCGAGGACGGCGAGGCCCAGCGCCATCATGTGAATGTTTCGCATGGCGGGGAGTTTACCAAGACGATCGGCGATCGGCATGTGAAATGAAAAAGCCCGGGAGGATCGCTCCTCCCGGGCCTTCCGTTGAGTTCGCTGGATTACTTCTCGGACGTCTTCGGCTCGAAGATCTTGGCCGCCTCTTCGGGCACGTCGTACTTCGTCGACCCGACGTCCTTGAGCTCGACCGTCGAAGTGAACTTGAGCGTGACATCCTCGTCGTCGCGATTCTTGGTGGTCGTCTCGGTGTGGATCTCGTACTTGGTCACGGCGCCGTCGCCGTTGACCCAGACTTTCGCCGTGCCGGTGGACTTCGGCGCCGGCCGGTCGGCTCCGCCGCCGCCGCCGCGACGCGGGGCCGGGCGAAGCGCCTTCAGGGCCTCCTCGGTCAGGTCTCCCGAGAAGATGCGACCTCCGTCGCCGTCCTCGCGCTTGACCTCTTTGAAGGCGGAGCTCTTGAGCTCCTTCAGGACTTCGTGGGGCGCCCGCACGCCGCGCAGGCGCTGAGCCGCCATGGTGGCACGGTCGGGACGCCCGCCGCCGCCTCCCTCGCCGCGCTGCGGAGCTTCGAGCCGCTTCCACGCATCGCCCGACTTCGTGACGAGCACGTCCCCCTTGCGGTACGCCTCGATCTCTCCGCTCTTCAGGTGGACCGGCGCATCGGCCTTGACGTGCATTTCGACGGGCTGAGGGCCGCCTCCGCCCCCGCCGCCCCCTCCGCCTCCGCCTTCCATCTTGGAGGTGATGGTGCACGTGTAATTGCCCATCTCCGCCGCCTTGGCCGCGGCCTTGTCGAGATCCTCATCCGCGGCGCGACCGGCCAGCAGGGCCAGGGCCGCGACCACCATCAGCTTCGCCATAAGTTCTCCTTGGTTTGCTCTTCGGACAATTAACCCCGCCTCAAGGTTCAGGTTTCGCTCATTCGAAGCAACTCGCCCCAGAGCGGTTCCGGCACGGGCATGACGGAGAGGCGGGAGTTCCGGACCAGGTCCAAGGACTTGAGCTTCGGGTTCTTCCGGATCTCGGGCATCGTCACGGGCCGCTTGAGGGGCCGATCCGGGATGACGTCGACCGCGTTATCGGCGGCGTCCGAACCGGCCCGCGCCAGGCCGACGATCGCCTTGACGGCGCCCGTGTGATAAATGAGCACCGGATCGCCCTTGCGGACTTTTCGAAGGTGGATGAGCGCCTGCGCATTCCGCACGCCCTCCCACCGCGTACGGCCGTCGCGGACCAGGTCCTCGAAGGAATAGTCGGAGGGTTCGGTTTTGAAGAGGAAACAAGCAGGCATGGAACACAAGATAGCCCCTCTTCGCCCGGTTTCTGTCTCTTTTGATCAGTACCTGTACAAGCTCCGAGGGGGTCTCTTCTTCCGCAGCGGAGCCGCGGAAAAAAAAGAGAGCCCGGAATTCTCCGGGCTCTCTGAAGTGCCTGGGAACGCTACTTTTCCCCGCCCATGGCCTTGAGGGCCTCCGCGGGGACCTCGTACTTCGTCGACCCGATGTCGCGGAACTCGATCGTCTTCGTCTTCTTGAGGGCGACGCCGTCCGTCTTGCCGGGCTCGGCCTTGAATTCGAAGGTCAGCTCGTACTTGGTCACGAGTCCTTCGCCGCTGACCCAGAATTTCGCGGCGGCCGACGGGAGGGCTTTCTCGCCCGCGGCGCCGGGGGGCTTGTGGGTCATGAGTTTCTTGATCGCGTCGTCGGTCAGCGCCCCCGAGAAGACGCGGCCTCCCTCGGTATCCTCGCGACGGACGTGCTTGAACGAGGTGCTCTTGAGGTCGCGGAGGATTTCGTGGGGGGCCAGAACGTGGGCCAGCTTGTCGGCCTCGCCGGCGCCCTTGTCCCCGGAGGGTTCAAAGCGCTTCCAGAGGCCGCCTTCCTGGACGACCAGGACGTCTCCCTTGCGGTACCCCTCGAGCTCGCCGCTCTTGAGGTGGAGGGCCGACCCGGGCATGACGCGGACTTCGACGGGCGTCAATCCTTCGGCCTTGCCGGGATCCGACGCCCCCTCCTTGCGAACCATGATGCCGGCGGTGTAATTGTCCATCAGGGCCGCCTTCCCCAGGGCCGCATCCAGATCCGGGCCGGCCTTGTCTTGCGCGGGCGGATCCTGCGCGAGCACCAACGACAGCGCCATCGCCACGATCACGTGGGCCATAAGAGGCCTCCTTAAAAGGTGGACCGTCTCCGCTTGGATTCCGGGATGTAGATTCCGGGCGTGGAAAAAAGTTACGCGGGGATCGCGCGGTGAATCAGGATTTTCCGGATCCGGCGGCCGGGGCCATCTCGCGAAGGCGTTTCACCCGCTCCGCCGTGCCGGGGTGCGTGCTGAAGAGCGTCGCGATCAGGCCCTTCGGCAGGGGCGGGACCAGGAAAAGGTGCGCGGCCTGGGGCGACACGCGCAGGGGATGGGCGTGCTGGGCGGCCAATTCGATCCGCGTCAGCGCGCTCGCCAGGGCGAGCGGTTTTCCGGAGAGGCGCGCGCCCGTCTCGTCGGCCCGGTATTCGCGGGAGCGCGAGATCCCGAGCTGGACGAGGATCGCGCCGATCGGCGCGAGGAACCCGATGACGAGCCAGGCGAGGCCGTCGACGCGCTCGTCGTCGCCCGCCAGGAGCGCGCCCCAGCGGGCGGCCGTGGCGAGGAACATGATCGCGCCGCACAGGCAGGCCACGATTGAGCTGATCAGGATGTCGCGGTTGAGGACGTGGCCCAGCTCGTGGGCGAGGACGCCCTCGAGCTCGTGCCGGTCGAGGACGTTGAGGAGGCCGCGCGTGACCGCGACGACCGCGCGCTCCGGGCTGCGCCCCGTGGCGAACGCATTGGGCGCGGGGCTTTCCATGAGGAAAACCCTCGGCTTGGGGACGCCCGCGCGGGCGGCCAGCGTCTCCACGATCTCGTGAAGCTGGGGCGCCTGCTCGCGCGAAACCTCCTTGGCCCCCGTCGCGAAGATGACGAGGCGGTCGCTGAACCAGTAGGAGCCCACGTTCAGGGCGACCGCGAGGACCAGGAAGAGGGCGGCGCCCCCGGGCCCGAAGAGCGAGCCGATGGCGACCAGGCCCGCGGTGAGGATGACGAGCAGGAATCCGAGCTTGAGCGAGGAGCCGAGGGAGCTCCGGCCGGAGATCGAGCCGGGCACGAGCTGGGGCGCCATGGGGGAGCCCTCGGGAACCGAGGGGACGTGTCCCGGGCTCTCGGTCAGGCTCGATCCGCATCCCCCGCAGAACTTGCGGGTGTCGTCGTTCAGGCGTCCGCAGGCGGCGCATGCTTTCATGGGTGATCCCCGGGGGCCGCGCTCAGGCGCTCCGGGCCAGGGCCTCCAACGAATCCGGCGGCAGGGCCACGTGCAACACCCTCTTAAAGCGTTTTCCTTCGTAGAGGTCAACCCGAATTGAGCTCGCGTTGCATCCTCCGCACCTCACGAGGGTCGCCTCGGCCCGGTCGAAGGCGGTGGCGGACGCGAGGTCCGTCATCTGCTGCGCCTCCTTCCATTTCTGGTGGCGGATGAAATGGACGAGCCGGCTCGCGTCGCGGCCGTTCACCCGGAACACCGGGACCGCGGGGATGATTTTCCCGCATCGCCCGCAGAAGGGGAGGAGCGAGAACGAGCGGGCCGAGGCCGCCGCCACGCCGGCCACGATCGCGGTTTCGACGAGCAGGAAGATCCAGAATCCGGCGCCGGTGAGGGTGCCCTTGGCCGTCCTCCGCGAGGTGAGGCCGATTCCCAATTCGGCGCGCACCCGGAGCGCGTCGAGGAACCCGAACTCGGCGGGTTCCTTGTTCTTCTCGGCGAGGAACCGTCGCGCCTCGTTCCGCGTCTGGAGGGTATCGAGCGTCTGGCGGACGGCGTAGGCGGTGGCGCCCGTGCCCAGGGCGACGGCGACGAGAAGGGCCGCCTGGCGGCAGCGACCCCGGGCGGCGGCCATCCGGATCGTCGCGCCGACGCCGAGACCGAGGAAGATGGGGAAGAGGATCATCAGGTCGATCAGCCGCGCGACGAAATGGTAGGCCGAGCCGAGCACGACGGCGCCGACCAGGGCCGCCACGATGACGGTGGGCGCGCCTTGAAGAGCTCCGACGGGTTTCTCCTTGAGCTCGGGGAGGACGCCCGTGATCGTGGACTGGGCCGAGGGATTGGGGTCGGACGAGGGCTCGTGATGAGCCGCGCCGCAGTCGCCGCAGAAGCGGTCCTCGGGCTGGTTGCGGGCGCGGCACTTCTTGCACGCCCATTCGTCCGATTGAATCGCCGGCTGCGTTTCGTCGATCATCGTGGTGGAACCCGGGGGGTTGGAGATCCGCGGCCGGGGGACCCTCATCCAGCCCCGTCATTGTACTCCATTTTTCATGGACAGGCCAGTGGAAGCGGGGGGCGCCGCTATCATCGATCCGCCATGAACCGGCCCCGCGTGGGTATCTCCGCCTGCCTCCTGGGCCAGAACGTCCGGTACGACGGCGGCCACAAGCTCAACCCCTTCGCCGCCGGTCGCCTGGGAAAGCTCGTGTCTCTCGTGCCCGTCTGCCCCGAGGTCGAGCTCGGCATGGGCGTCCCCCGCGAGCCGGTCCGCCTCGAGCGATCGGGCCGGTCCATCCGCATGGTCGGGACCGGAAGCCGGACCGACCACACGGCCGCGATGACGCGCTTCTCCCGCCGCCGGATCGACGACTTGGAGGCCCTCGAGCTGTCCGGATACGTCTTCAAGAAGAACTCGCCCAGCTGCGGGCCGTCCGGCGTGCCGGTTCACGGCTCGAAGCGGACCGGCCGCGGACTCTTCGCCGCGGCGCTTCTTAAAGCGATGCCGCGCCTGCCTGTCGTGGACGAGGGCGAACTGGCCGATCGCGCTGGGCAACAGCGGTTTCTGAAAAGGGTGTTCGCGTACCACAAGAGCAAGTTCCCATAGAGTCCTGGCACCCGAAGCAGGAGTCCGATGTCACCGGAGATATTGGACCTTGGACCTGGGATCACATTGGACCTTGAACCCAGGACTCCACCCGAGTTCTAACGCCATTGTCCCGCCCTTCACCCCTCGCTAGACTGTCCGGTCCATGAGCGACCCCCTGAAGGCGGAAAGCCTCGATCTCTCGTCGCTGCGGATCCATCGCGACGAGGGCGGGCCCCGGAAGTCCCGCACCGGACTTTGGATCGGCCTCGGGGTCCTGATCCTCGGCGCCGGGGCCGCCGGCGTGTACTTCCTGGGCGGCCCATCGCGCCTTCCGGTCGTCCAGGTCGATCTCGTCCGGCGGGTCGGCGCGGGCGCCTCCGGGGCCATCCTCTCCGCGGGCGGCTACATCCTTCCCGACCGCAAAGCCGACGTCAGCTCCCGCGTCTTCGGCCGCCTGGAGTGGATCGGCGTCGAGGCCGGCTCCAAGGTGAAGAAGAACGAGATCATCGCGCGACTGGCGAACGCCGACGCCGCCGCGAGGGTGGTGGAGGCCAAGGCCTCCCTGGCGGACTCCGAACGCGAGTACGAACGCATGAGGGGGGCCGTCGAGGACGGCGTGGAGCCGACCGCGAGCCGGGACCGCGCGCTGGCCGCCCGCGACCTGGCGAAGGCGCGCCTCGACGCCGCGGAAGCGGATTACGAGTACACCCTGATCCGCGCCCCCTTCGACGGCGTCGTCGTTCGCCGCAACGCGCAGGCGGGTGAAACCGTAGGACCTTCAACGGGCACCGGGTCCGGGTCGGCGGGCACGGCGGTCTGCACGCTCGTCGACCGGTCGTCGCTCGAGATGGTCGCGGACGTCAACGAGACCAACATCGGCAAGGTGAAGCAGGGCCAGAAAGTCGAAATCACGATCGACGCCCTTCCGGATCGCAAGTACCGGGGCGAGGTGCGACAGATCATCCCGACCGCCGACCGGCAGAAGGGGATCGTCCAGGTCAAGGTGAGGGTCTTCGACCTCGAGGATGACGTCTATCCGGAAATGGCCGCGCGCGCCGCGTTCCTCCGGGAGGGCGCCGCCGCGCCGGGCGCCCGGCGCGTGATCGCGCCCAAGCGGTCGATTCGAACCCGGGACGGCAGGAAATTCGTTTTCATTGTCGATTCCGGCCGGGCTCGCGCGACGGAAGTGGAGACGGGCGCGGAGGGCGAGGACGGCGTGGAGATCCTCCGGGGCCTCGAGGGGGGCGAGCAGGTGATCACGGGTGGCAGTGAGGTTTCGGACGGACAAGCGATCAGGGTTTCGGACGGCAAATAGGCAACTTTAGGAGGAGCCATGAAGAAGACGATCGGAGCGGTGGCGTGCCTGGCCCTGTGCGCCGGGCTGGTCTGGGCGGCGAGGGGCCAGGAAGGCATGCCGATGCCCAAGCCCCAGAAGGAGCACGAGATCCTGAAGCAGTTCGAGGGAAACTGGGATTCGACCGTGAGTTTCCGCATGAGCGCCGATCAGCAGTGGACGGCGTCCAAGGGCGTGGAATCCAACCGGGTGATCGGCGGATTCTGGCTCATCTCGGAGTCCAAGGGCGACATGATGGGGATGCCGTTCACGGGGATCGGCCAGACCGGCTACGATCCCTACAAGAAGAAGTACGTGTCGACCTGGGTCGACAGCTTCTCCCCGGTCCTGTCCGTCGGTGAAGGCACGTTCGACGGCAAGGTCCTGACGACGAGCATCAACTCGACCGACTGCGAGACCGGCAAGCCCTGCACGATGACCATGACGCAGGAGTTCAAGGACAAGGACACCGTGCTCTGGTCGATGCGCATGAACGGAAAGGACGGCAAGGAATTCGAGTGCATGAAGGGCGAATCGAAGCGGAAAAAGTAGGATCCCAAGATTCAAAGGGAAGCCCCGGCGGCCAACGCCGGGGCTTCCTATTCATAGGTATCAGGAATCAGGAACCAGGATTCAGACAAGGGATCAGCTGACAGATGTCAGCCTTTTTCTGAGACCTGACTCCTGAATCCTGAAACCTGCGAGGTTAATCCATGAGCGACGCGGTCGTGAAAATCCAGGGTGTTGCCAAGGTCTATCAACGGGACAGCCAGGCGGTGCCGGTCCTCGAGAACATCGACCTCGAGGTTGCGCCGGGCGAGTCGGTCGCGATGATGGGGCCGTCCGGCTCGGGCAAGACGACCCTGCTCAACCTGATCGCCGGCATCGACCGGCCCACGCGCGGCACCCTCGAGGTGGCGGGGCAGGCCCTCGCGGGAATGTCCGAGCGCGAGCTTGCGCGGTTCCGCGCGCGCCACATCGGGTTCATCTTCCAGCTCTACAACCTGATCCCGGTGCTCACGGCGTTCGAGAACGTGGAGCTGCCGCTCCTGCTCACGAGCCTGTCGAAAGCGGACCGGCGGAAGCACGTGATGACGGCGCTCGACGTCGTCGGGCTGACCGACCGGGTCGCCCACTACCCGCGCCAGCTGTCGGGCGGACAGGAGCAGCGC
>DASRJF010000210.1:0-4696 GCA_035649615.1 Planctomycetota bacterium
TGGCGCGGCTCCTGAAAAATCCTGCCAACAATCGCCGGGAACGAAGAGTCCCGGACGGTTCATTCGATCTCGGGCCGGACCGAGGGCGCGACGTCGGTGTGTGAATCCAGGTGTGATGGGAACGACGCGATCCGTCGCGCCGCTCGAAGGCCTCTACCCCAGTGGTAACCCCTTGGTCCGGCCCCACGCCGGACCCGCGACCCCGCAACGGCGGATGGTACACAAATCCGGAAATTCTCCAAGAAATAACGCAAAAACTCACCCCGTTCGTGCCGGACTCCCCGGCTCCCAAGGATGTTGAGTTATGAAGTATGCTCGACACCCATGGTTCCAGGCGCGTCGCGGCCTGATGTCCGCGGGAACGAGCGGATCGTCCTGCTCGGAAGCCGGGGGACGTACACCCCGATCGTCTTCAACGCGCTGAAGCGGGACCATCCCGATCTCGTCACGATGCTCGAAGGCCCGGTCTCCCGCCTCGGTCTCGCCTGGCGGAGGATCCCCAAGCAGGGGTTCTTCAGGGTCGCGGGGCAGGTGGCCTTCATGGCGGCCGTCCTCCCCCTCCTGCGCCGGTTCGGCCGCCGCCGCATCGCGGAGATCGTGGCCTCCGCCGGACTGGACGAGACCCCCATCTCGGGGCCGACCGTCGACGTCGACACCTTCAACTCGGACGCCGCGCGCGAGCACCTGCGCCGCCTGGATCCCGCCGTGGTCGTCGTGAGCGGGACGCGGCTGCTGTCGAAGAAGACGCGGCGGTCGATCTCCGCGCCCTTCATCAACATCCACATGGGGATCTCGCCCGCGTTCCGCGGAGTCCACGGCGCGTACTGGGCGCTCACGAGGCGGCGACCCGAGCTCGCGGGGACCACGATCCACTACATCGACGCCGGGATCGACACGGGCCCCGTCCTCAAGCAGGGGACGTTCGCGGTGACGGAGCGGGATTCGTTCGCGACGTATCCCTATCTCCATCTCGCGACGGGGATCCCCCTGCTGCGGGAGGCGGTGCGCGAAGTGCTGGCGGGCGCCCCGTCGATCCGGCGCGTGGACAGCGACCTGCCCTCCACGCTTTACTACCAGCCCACGGCGTGGCAGTACTTCCGCCATCGGGTCTTCGGCGGGGTCCGGTGAAAATGAAATCCTGATAGAAAGGCTGTCGAATCCAGCCCGGCCCGTTCGTCGCGCTTGCAAGGAGGACCACGATGAAGAAATCCGCCGCCCAGAAGATCGTGCCGCACCTGTGGTACGCGAAGGAAGCCGAGGAGGCCGCGCGGTTCTACGCGCGCGTTTTCCCCAGGTCGCGCGTCATCCGCGTGACGGCGCTCCCCGCCGAGTCGCCGAGCGGACCCGCGGGGTCGGTAAAGATCGTGGAGTTCACCCTGTTCGGGCAGAGTTTCACGGCGTTCAGCGCGGGGCCCCACGACGAGTTCAACGATTCCATCTCGTTCATGGTCCACTGCGAGTCGCAGGCGGAGATCGACCGCTACTGGAACGCGATCCTCGAGAACGGCGGGAAGCCGACGGCCTGCGGCTGGATCAACGACAAGTACGGGGTCCGCTGGCAGATCACCCCGGTCCAGCTCGGCGAATGGATCCGCCACCGCGACAAGGCCAAGGCGAAGCGCGTCACCGAGGAGTTGCTCCGGCAGGTCAAGCTCGACGTCGCGAAGCTGGAGGCGGCTTTCAAGGGGCGCTAGCGCAGAAGCCGCTTCAGCGCCGCGTCCAGGACGGAATCGGACGCGCCGACCAGGTCCGTCGACCTCGGCTTCACCTCGACGTCGGGCTCCACGCCCCGGCCGTCATAAAGCCTGCCGTCCGGTTGGAACGACGCCATCGACGACAGGCGGACCGTCACCTTGCTCCTGGGCAGCGTGTAGGAAAGCCCGCGGCCGCTTCCGCCGCCGCTCCGCGTCCCCATCAAGGTCACGTTCCGCCACCCCTTGAACGCGCCCAGGAAGATGTCCGTCGCGCTGAAGCAGTCGCCGTCCATCAGGACCACCACGGGGCGGTCGTAGTGGAACGGCGCGCCGCCCGGCCGGAGGACGAAATAGTGCCACTCGCCGAATTGACCGGCCGGCGGCGTCCACTCCGGCTTGAAGTCGAGCTTCCGGATCGACTCGCGCTCCGCCTCCGTGAGCTGGGCCGCGGGAAAGAGCCAGCGGTCGTCCAGGGTTTCGCCCTCCACCCGGCACGCCGCGACGTTCGCGACCCGCGGAGCGTCCCCGGCCTTCATGAAGTACGGGAAGAGGGCCCTGAGCGCCGCCCGCGTGCCCCCCGGGTTGCCCCGCACATCGATGACGAGCCCGACGGTCTTTTCAAACGGCTTCAGGTCGATGGCCCGGTCATCCATGCTCTCGAGCCGGAAGTACCCGAGATTCCCCTCGAGCACCCGGCTCTCCCCGCGCGGCGACGTCCCGTACCGCGGGTCCGATGCCGAGAGCGCCATCTCGACCGCGCGCGTCTTTCCCTCCGCGTCCGCCAGCTCCACCTTGAGGAACCCCTGCTCCGGGAGCCCCAGCTCCTTCCGCATCTGGCGGGCGTACTGGAGCGCCCGGGCGCGCCGGGTCTCGATCGGATTGATGCGGCCCGCGGCCTCGAGCCATTTCGAGACCGCGACGCCGTCGATCGACTTGAGATACGGATGCGCGGGATCCACGAAGCCGGAACGGTCCTCGAGGAACGCCGCGACGCCGTCCGCGGCCTCCGCGACCAGGAACGGGAGGTAGCCGTCCACGAACGGCGGCGCCTGCACGCCGGTGTGCCCGTCCTTGAAGAGCGCCAGGATCCGGTGCACCTCGAGCCCGAACTCGGCCGGGCCGATCGACTCCGGAAGCCGGGCCTTGGACGCCTCGATCGCCGCGCCGTAGTTCACCCCGCGCATCGAGGCGTACGAGTACTTCTCATCGAGGAGCGACCTGAGGAATTCCAGGTCCGACGCGGCGTCCGCGCGGGCGACCGCCGCGGGAGGGCGCGCCCCCTCCCAGATTTTCCGTCGGTTCTCCTTCGTCATCGCGACGCCCTCGAGCTTCCGCTCGCCCTTGGCGTCGCGGACGCGCAGCGTGACGGTCTTGCCGGGCGGCTTCCCCATCTTGGACAGCACCTCGACGAGATCCTCTTCGAACCGCTTCTGCCAGAGGCGCGGCCACGTCTTCTTCGCGAACTCCACGATCCCGGCCGCCGGCGTTCCGTCGATCTCGAGCAGGCCGCACCAGGCGCCGTCGATCTCGACTTCCGGCGCGCCCTCGACCCACCGCACTCCGGTGTAAGGCGCGAGCTTCTCGTAGTCTTGGGCGAGGAGCAGGCAGATCGCGAAGATCATCGGCGTTCCCCCGTCAGGGAGACCCGGGCTTGTTCCCGCACCTTGGCCGCGGAATCGGTCCGGAACGCCTCCTCCAGCGCGAGGACGACGCCGGGCGCGGCACGCAGCGAGCCGAGCGTCTCCGCGGCCTCCTCGCGCGCGGACGCCTCGGAATCCTCCTTGAGCACGCGGATGAAATGTCCGGCGAAATCCTCCGGGACGGCGCGGTTCAGATGGCGGCAGAGGTCGGTGCGGACCGAGCCGTCGGGATCCCGGAGGAGCGGGAGGAGGCTCTCCACCACGTCGCGCGTCCGGCATCCTCTCATCCCGTAGTAGATCTCCGCCTCGCGCAGCATCATCAGGGCCTTGACGCGTTCGCTGCCGGACCGGGAGGGGTCCCGCGCGACCGCCTTCACGGACTCGACATCGGGCAGCCCGTCGCGAAGCGTCATCCCTTCAGGGAACTTGACCAGTCCCCACCGGGCGAAGAAGGCGGCCGCTTCCGGATCGCGCCGGTTCGAGGCGTAGACGTACTTTCCCCAGCCGGCCCCGCCGTGCGCGTAGTACCCCACCGCCCCGCCACCGGTGGCCACGTAGCCGATCGCGCCGCCTCCAAAGGCCGCGCCCCCGATCGCGAGTCCGCCCCACGCGAGAAGCCCCAGCGCGAGTCCGCCCAGCGAGAAGAAACCGATCGACAAGCCGCCGATCGGCACGATCCCGATGGCCGTGCCCCCGATCGCGATCGCGCCGATGGCGTGGCCGCCGATGGCGATGATCCCCTTGGCCGGAACGACTTTCCCGCTCGCGTCGTACCCCTGGACGATGTGCACGAGCGGCCAGCCGAAGAGCGTCGCGCGCGATTTGTACTCGTAGCCCCGGACGACGCGACGGGGGCCCCCGCCCTGCGGCGCGGATTCGATAGCGCGGTGGAATTCCGTCACCTGTTGATAGCGGCGGTCGGGCTCCTTCTCGAGCGCGCGCAGCACGATCTCGTCGAGGCGGTGGTTGACCTTCGACTTCTCCGACGGGGGCGCGAAGCGGCCGAGCGGAAGCTCGCCCGTCAGCATCTCGTAGAGGACGACGCCCATCGAGTAGATGTCCGCGCGGTGGTCGACCTGTCGCGAACTCTCCACCTGCTCGGGCGCCATGTAATGCGGCGTGCCCATCGACACGTCGGCCCGCGTGAGGCGGGTCGCGTCGACGCCGACGATGAACGCGAGGCCGAAGTCCGCGATCTTCGTCCGCCCCTTCGTGTCGATGAGGATGTTCTCGGGCTTGACGTCGCGGTGGACCACGCCGCGCGCGTGCGCGTACTCGAGCGCCTCGCAGAGCTGGGGAACGATGCCGAGCGCCTCCTCCGGCGGGAGGCGGCGGTCCTTCAGGAGCCGCCGCAGGCTGACG
>DASRJF010000211.1:0-2352 GCA_035649615.1 Planctomycetota bacterium
TCGACGGTGCGGATCTCCTTGCCCTCGAGGTCGAGCGTCAACGCGAGGCAGGAGAGGACGGGCTTCCCATCCACGAGCACGGCGCACGTGCCGCACTCGCCCAGCTCGCACCCGTGCTTGGTTCCGGTGAGGCCCATGTCCTCGCGGAGCACTTCGAGGAGCGTCTTATGCGGTGCGAATGCAACTTCCTGCACCTCGCCGTTCACGTGAAGCGCAAGGTGGACTTTCGACCTGGTTTTCTTCGCCTTCTTCGCTTTCACGCAAGTCCCTTGATCAGGTAGTCCGCGAACTCGCGGGCGATCTTCGCCGCGCTCTGCCGGCCTTCAGGACGATACCACTTGATGGTCCAATTGATGGCGCCCAGCATGGCGAGCGTCACGAGTTTCGGGTCGCGCTTGCGGAAGGCCCCCAACCGCATGCCCTGCGACACGACCCCGCGCATGAGCCGCTCGTAGCGGTCGCGCTTGAGGACGACCTTCTTCAGCAGGCGCGGGGGAAGGCCGGCGAATTCGACGTGCGCCGCGGACCCCTGGAGCTCGTCGAGCATGCACGTCATCTGGGCCTCGATGAGGCGCCGCAGCCGCGCGGCCGGCGAGGCCTTTTCCCTGCGGATCCTCGCTCCGGCCTCGAGCATCCGGTCGAGCGAGTAGTCCTGGCAGAAGTAGAGGAGCTCCTGCTTGCTCTTGAACCGGTAGTAGAGGGCGCCCGTGGTGACGCCGAGGGCGCCCGCGATCTCGCGCATCCCGGCCCGCTCGAACCCCCGCTTCCGGAACGCCCCGGCGGCGGACCGGAGGATGTCGAGCCGCATGGCCGTCCGCCGGTCGGCTCTGTAACGGCCGTTACGATTCATAACCACCGTTATGAAGTGTACGGCGCGACCCCGGCCCGTGTCAACGCCGGATCACTTTCCGATGTTGGTTTCGCTGCGGAAGGCCAGCTTCCACGAGTCGCCGTCCAGGTAGGCGACCAGCAGGAGCGGGGCGACATGGGACTCGTCCTCGAGCTTGAACGTGGTCTCGAAGATGACGTAGAACTTGTCCTCCCGGCGAACGGCCCCGATCACCTTCGCGTCCATGCCTTCCACGGCTCCCATGACCTGGCGCGCCGATTCCCCGAGATTCCTGGCGTTCTTCAGGTAGGCGACGATGAAGTCGCGCGGAGCGGCTTTCTCGAGGGCCGACCAGTCGGCGAATTCCAGGGTCTTGACCAGGCGGTCGCGCATCGAAGCCGGCGCCTTCTCGAAGATGTTCAGGATGCGGGATCTCATCTTCACGAGGCTCTTCGGATGGAGCAGGTCGGCGGCCTTTTCATGCTCAGAGTTCTGCAGGGCCTTGAGGAAGGAAGTGCAGGCCTGGATCGCTTTTTCCTCGTCGCTCTGCGCGGCCAGCGCGATCATCCCCAGCAGCAATAGACTTTTCATGCGTTCCTCCTTCAACGTTTCACGGTCGCCTTGACGATCCGGTCGCCGACCTCGATCTTGTCGATCACATCCAGCCCGTCGGTCACCTGGCCGAAGACCGTGTAGTACCCGTCGAGGTGCGGCGTGGGGACGTGCGTGATGTAGAGCTGGCAGCCCCCGGTGTCGAAGCCGGCGGACCGGGGCATGGCCAGCGTCCCGCGCTTGTGGAGCACCGGGTTGATCTCGGCGCGCAGGCTCCATCCCGCGTCGCCCCACCCGAAGCCCAGCGGGTCCCCACCCTGGATGACAAAGTTGGGCACGACCCGGTGCCACGTGAGGCCGTCGTAGAATCCCTGCTCGACCAATCCGACGAAGTTCGCCACGTGGACGGGCGCCTCGCGGGCCAGGCACTCGATGTGAAGGGTTCCCTTCGTCGTTTCCATCACCACGACGGGGTTGGACTCGAACCGGCGCGTGAAATGCGGCGTCTTCGTGGCGGGCTCCGCGGGGACCGCCGGGAGGTCCGTGACGCCCCGCTTCCTCAGCGCCGCGACCGCCTTCTGCCGCACCGACGGCGAGGCATCGGTGCGCGCGACCTCGGAGAGGAAGGGTGTCGTCGCCTCGGGCGGCTTCGCCGAGAGAAGGTCGACGATCGTTTCGCGGACTTCGACCCATTCGCGGCCCGACGAGTTCTTGAAGCACTCGATCGCGGCTTCAACGGCTTCCGGCTCCTTCCGTTCCTTGAGCGCCTCCGCCGCGCTCCCCCGCTCCGCCACGCCCTTCGCCGCGAGTCCCTCGCGCAGCGCGCTCCAAGCCTTGGGGTCCTCGATCGGTCCCAGCACGACCATCACCGCCGCGCGGACTTCCTCCACGGCGTCCGACTTGAGCAACCACAGGATCGGCAGTCCCTTCTCCTTGTGGTAGCCGGCGGCTTTGACCGCCGCGATGCGGAT
>DASRJF010000212.1:0-15348 GCA_035649615.1 Planctomycetota bacterium
CTGCCGCAGGTCCTGCGCGACCTCGGCCCCCGGCGTCGCGATGAATTGTACGTGCTGACGGAGGCCTGGAGCCGGGCCGCGGGGCCCGACGTGGCGCTCCGGTCGCGCGTCGTCGGCATGAACCGGGACACGCTGACGGTCGCGGTCGAATCCGCGGCCCTGATGCAGGAAATCGCGTCGTTCCGGCGGCCGGAGATCCTCGCGCGGATCCGGGCGGAGTTCCCGCGGAGGACCATCGCGGACCTCCGGTGCGTCCTGCGGGCGACCTGATGGCCTCGTGAAGCAGCCGGCCGTGACGGTCGCCGCCGACGCGGCGATTTTCGTTTACGGGAAAGGAAGTCGATGTCGTCCGAAACGCGGTCCTACGGGGTCGAGCAGATCAAGGTCCTCGAGGGGATCGAGGCCGTCCGGACGCGCCCCGGCATGTACGTCGGGGACACGGGTCCGCGCGGGCTGCACCACCTCATCTTCGAAGTCGTCGACAACTCGATCGACGAGGCGATGGCGGGCATCTGCACCACGATCGCGGTGCGGATCCACGCGGACGGCAGCGCGTCGGTGACGGACGACGGCCGCGGCATCCCCGCCGGCCGCCACGAGACGGGGAAGAGCGCGCTCGAGGTCGCCCTCACGAACCTGCACGCGGGCGGCAAGTTCGACAACAAGACCTACTCGGTGTCGGCGGGCCTCCACGGCGTCGGCGTCACCGCGGTCAACGCGCTCTCCGAGTGGCTCGAAGCCACCGTGTGGTGGACGCCCGGCGGCGAGCCGACGCAGGAGTACCGCCTGCGGTTTGCGAAGGGCAAGACGGACGGCGACCTCCAGACGATCGGGCCCACCGACAAGCACGGCACGAAGATCCATTTCAAACCCGACGGGTCGATCTTTCCCGACACGACGTTCTCGTTCGACCTCGTCGCCCGCCGCCTGCGCGAGCTCGCCTTCCTCAACAAGGGGATCCACATCGCGCTGACGGACGAGCGCAGCGGCAAGACGGTCGAGCACAAGTACGAAGGGGGCATCCGGGAGTTCGTCGCCTTCGTCAACCAGGGGAAGGGCAAGATCCACCCGGAGGTGATCAGCCTCGACAAGCGCGTCGGCCAGGTCCAGGTCGAGGTCGCGATGCAGTGGAACGACCACTACGAGCCCAGCGAGTACTCGTTCGCGAACTCGATCAACACGCACGACGGGGGGACGCACCTGTCGGGCTTCCGCAACGCGCTGACGCGGACGTGCAACAAGTACGCGCGCGAGATGCAGCTCCTCAAGGAGAAGGACCCCCTGCCCTCGGGCGACGACTACCGCAGCGGGCTCGCCGTCGTGGTCAACGTCCGCCTGCCGAACCCGTCGTTCGAGAGCCAGACGAAGGTGAAGCTGACGAACCCCGAGATCGAGGGGATCGTCAGCACGGTCGTGGGCGACGAGCTGTGGGACTTCCTCGAGAAGAATCCGGCGGTGGGGCGCGCCGTCGTGATGAAGTCGGTCATGGAGGCCCAGGCGCGCGAGGCGGCCCGCGCGGCCAAGGAGGCGGTCCGGCGCAAGAGCGCGCTTTCGAGCGGAGACCTCCCCGGGAAGCTCGCGGACTGCCAGTCGCGAAACCGGGAGGAGACCGAGCTGTACGTCGTCGAGGGTGATTCCGCCGGCGGCTCGGCCAAGCAGGGGCGCGACCGGAAGTTCCAGGCGGTCCTGCCGCTCAAGGGCAAGATCCTGAACGTCGAGAAGGCGCGGCTCGACCGGATGCTGAAGCACGACGAGATCCGGACGCTCATGACCGCGGTGGGCGCGGGGATCCAGGAGGAGTTCGACCTGGCGAAGCTCCGCTACGGCAAGACGATCATCATGTGCGACGCGGACGTCGACGGCTCGCACATCCGGACGCTCCTGCTGACGTTCTTCTTCCGCCACATGCGGCCGCTCATCGAACAGGGCTTCATCTACATCGCCCAGCCCCCGCTCTACAAGATCACCGAGGGGAAGAAGGTCCGATACATCCACAACGACGTGGAGATGAGCCGGATCCTGCTCAACCTCGGGGTCGAGGGGACGAAGCTGGAGGCCGCCGGGCGGACGATCGAGGGGCCCGACCTGCGCCAGCTCGTCGACCACCTGCTGACGATCGACGACGCCGTCCCCGCGGTGCAGCGCCGGGGCGTCGGCATGGAGAAGTTCATCGCGACGTTCGACGCCCAGAGCGGGAAGCTGCCCGTGTACCGGGTCCGCATCGACGGGCGCGAGCACTTTTTCTACGCGCAGGAGGCGCTCGACCGCTGGATCGCCGACGAGGAGGCGCGGACGAAGCGCGAGGTCGTGCTCGTCTGGGACGAGCTCGAGCAGCCCGCGGCGCCCGAGGAGGCGATCGCGTGGGCGAGCGAATTCCACGACCTGGGCCACCTGGAGGCGGCGCTCAAGGGCCTGAGGCAGGCGGGGCTGTCGCCGTCGGAATTCTTCCGCGCCGCGGACGTGGACGGGAAGTCGCGCTTCCGCGTCGTGTCGGAGGGCGAGCCCCTGTCGGCGCACTCGCTCCGCGAGGTGCTGGAGGGCTTCAAGCGGATCGGCTCGCGGAGAGGGCCGGAGATCGGCCGCTTCAAGGGGCTGGGCGAGATGGACGCGTCGGAGCTGTGGGAGACCACGATGAATCCCGCGACGCGGACGCTGAAGAAGGTCACGCTCGAGGACGCGCTGAAGGCGGAGCGGATCTTCACCATTCTCATGGGAGAAGAGGTGGAGCCGCGCCGCGAGTTCATCGAGAAGCACGCGCTGGAAGTGAAGTACCTGGATGTGTAGAAGAGAGCTTTAAGCTCTAAGCTTTAAGCTCTAAGCCAGACCGGGCGGACGGAATCACCCGGTGTTGTATGACGCTTCGCGAAGAAGATGGGTAAATTCACGAGGGAAGGGGAGTTCAAGAATCGCGAGGCGTTCCTGGCCGCGTTGCGCGGGAAGCTGGAGAAGCTGAGGGACGGAACGCTGAGGGGGTCGACCCTGACGTGGTCGGAGACCGGGGCCTCGCTCGAGGGATTCGGCGCGCGGGTCGTGTTCCAGGTCGGTGATTCGAAATGGTCGTGCGCGGCGGAGCTGCCGTCGTTCATCCCGATTCCGCAGCGCATGGTCGAAGCCAAGTTCGATGAGGAATTCGCGGAGCTGAAAGGACTTTAGGAGCGCATCCGGGGGCGGCCTGGGGCGTGTTCGAGGAACCCAGGATGCCGGATGCCGGCTGCTGGATGCCAACAGAGGGGAAACCATGAGTGTGAAATCCGACAAGTGGATCCGCCGCATGGCCCTCGAGCACGGCATGATCAAGCCGTTCGTCGAGAACCAGGTGCGGGAGGGCGTGATCAGCTACGGGGTGTCGAGCTACGGCTACGACATCCGCGTCGCCGACGAGTGGAAGCTCTTCACGGACATCTACACCACCGTCGTCGACCCGAAGATGTTCAACCCCAAGTCGTTCGTCGACATCAAGGCGGACCACATCGTCATCCCGCCGAACTCGTTCGCGCTGGCGCGGACGGTGGAGTACTTCCGGATCCCGCGCAACGTGATCACGGTGTGCCTGGGAAAGAGCACGTACGCGCGGTGCGGGATCATCGTGAACGTGACGCCCTTCGAGCCCGAGTGGGAGGGGACGGCGACGCTCGAGGTCTCCAACACGACGCCGCTGCCCGCGAAGATCTACGCGAACGAAGGGATCGCGCAGGTGCTCTTCTTCGAGTCGGACGAGATGTGCCAGACGTCGTACGCCGACAAGAAGGGGAAGTACCAGAAGCAGCAAGAGGTCACCCTGCCCAGGCTCTGATTCGTCGAGGCGACACGACGCGGCGGGGTTCCTGTAAGGGAAGGAAGTGGAGGCACTTCCGGTGGTGAGATTCGCCGTCCTCGCCCTCCTGCTCGCGACGCAGCAGACCCCCCCCACCCAGGCCGACAAGGCGCTCGCCGAAAAGCTGTTCGAGCGCATGCTCCGGTGCATGAACGAGGGCCGGTTCGCCGAGGGGCGCAACCTCGCGGAGTTCATCACCGAGAAATTCCCCGCCACGCCGTTCGCCCAAAAGGCCCGTCCGTACACGAGCGACACCGCCTTCCTGACCATGGCGCCGGTCGAAATCACCGGGCCGACGGGCAATCGGATCGACCTCGTCGTCATGGGCGACGGCGTGCCGTACGAGGACGGCGCGCAGAGGACGTGGCAGAGGGAGGCCGAGGCCCTCCTCAAGGCGCTCTTCAAGACGCAGGTCCTCAAGGAGTACGCCCCGTACTTCAATACCTACCGGGCGCACGTGGCCTCGAGGGACGCGCGCACCAGCCGGCCCGATACGCCCGCCGTGACGTATTTCAAATCCACGGAGGAGGAAGGGGAACTGGTGGTGGCCGTACCGGCCGCTCAGTCGGTGGCGGAAATGCTCGGCGGCGGCGACCGGCTGGGAATCGTCCACGTGCGCGTCTCCGTGGCCGACCACGGCCGGAGCGGGTATGGCATCGCCCCGGTGGCCTCTTCCCATCCCTCGACCGCCGCGATCCTGCACTCCTTCGGCCACGCCTTCGCGGGACTCGCCGACGAAGCCTCCAGCCGGAAGTCGTGGGGGGGCCTGGAGCGCAAGATCAAGAACCTGCCCCCGCCGCCGGTCGCCCCGAACATCTCGGATACGAAGGACGAGGCGGGCGTACCGTGGGCGCACTGGCTCAAGGCGAAGGCGGAGGGGGACAAGCGGGCGTCGAAGATCGGGGTCCTCGAGGGCGCCGCCCTACGTCCCCAGAAAGTCTGGCGGCCGGTCGACGAATCGCTGTGCGTCATGAACGATGGCGCCGACTTCTGTCCGGTGTGCCGCGAGGCCATGGTCCTTCTCTTGTACACCTACGTTCGTCCGATCGACGAAGCGCCGGCGTTCGAACAGGCGGTGGTCGGGGAGGCCGGGGGGAGCGTCAAGCTGTGGATCCGCGCCCTGAGGCCCGCGACGCACCGGCTCACGGTCGGCTGGATCGTCGACAAGGTGGTGGACGGGAGCCGCACGGGGGCCGATGCGATCGGCCGCAACGGCGACACCGGCACCCTGAGGTGCGATTCCGGCAGGCCGGGCTCGCGCCGGGGAGAGGGGTCCAATTGGAAGATGCCGCCCGGGCAGCCATTCGAGAGCGATCCATCACCGGATCCGGCCAACCTGCGGGACACCCTGACGCTCGATCGCACGCGCTTCGCCCCGGGCCGTTACCGCGTCACGGCGGTCGTCCGCGATTTCACGGAATGGGTCCTGCGCGACACGCCGAACCTGCTCCTGGATTGGCGGACCTGGATCGTTGAGATCAAGTGATGAATCTCGTCCCTCCCGGGATCATTTCGAAATTCCGCTCGGCGGCTCGTAGATGCGCACGTTGCGCCGCCCGTCGTAGTTGAACCGCACGGTCCCATCGGTCCGCCAGTCGATCTCCACGTTCTCCGCATCGGTCTCCTCCCGCGCGGACGTGGCGATGATGTCCTCGTAGAGGACCTGCTGCGTATCGAGGCGCGCCACGCGGACCACGATGTCGACGTTGTCGCCCGTGAAGAGGGTGACGTAGC
This sequence comes from Planctomycetota bacterium, assembly GCA_035649615.1. GTDB lineage: Bacteria > Planctomycetota > MHYJ01 > MHYJ01 > JACPRB01 > DASRJF01. Next base: position 5,549 of record DASRJF010000212.1, read on the forward strand.
CGCCGACGATCGGCGACGAGCGGGCCGGGCGGACGAGGACCTGCGCCTCGAACTCGCCCCCCGGGGCGCGCAGCGACATGACCAGCTTCGGGAAGAAGATGGCGGGGAAGAAGTGGATCGCCGCCAGGACGATCGCCGCCCCGGAGCCCCACGTCAAGGTGCGGCTGAGCCACTTGGGCATTTCGCCGGGGAGTCTCATCGCGGCGCCGCCAGGGAGGGATCGCGGCCGACGAGTTCCACCGCGTCGATCTCGTTCCAGCCCGGGACCGCGTCGCTGTCGAGCGTGAGCCGGACCTGCGTCGCCGTCCACCCCTCGGCGGCGACGCGCACCTCGAACCACCGCGGGGCGTCCGCGGGCTGGGCCGGGCCTTCCCACACCGTCCGCCACGCTCCGGACGCGTCGCGCAGTTCCACTTTCGTGATCGCGCCCGGGTTGTAGGTCTCGTGCACGCGGACCATCATCGCGACGACCGGCTCGGCGTACGTCAGGTCGAGCCACTCGGAGTCCGCGTCCTGCTCGCTGGAGGCCCAGGCGGTCGAGTGGTCGCCCGCCGCGAGGGTGTTGGGCGCGCCGGTCGCCTGCGTGGCGGCCCAGCTGGGCCGGTTGAACTCGGTCGAGGCCGTCGCCCCCGTGGCCCACTGTCGCTTGGACAGGCGCTCCTCCAGGGTCCGGACGACCAGGTCGAGACGCTGCGCCGCTTCGGAGGAGAGGCCTGTCGCCATCGACCGGAGCAGCGCCGCCGAGGCGCCGAGGCCCATCAACTCGCGCGTCGCGTCCTCGCGGACGGCGATCTCGTCATCCTCGAGGTTCTGGATGAGCTTGCGCGCCGCCGCCCGGAGGTAGCCGTCCTCGGCCGTTCGAATCTCGTCCGCCTGGCGGGCCGCTTCGAGCGACTCGCGATGCAGGGTCGCGGCCTCGTCGTACTTCCCCTGGTCGAGGGCTTCGTGCGCCCAGCGCTTCAGGCCGTCGGACCGCGTGGCGAGGTCGGCGATCTTGCGTCGCAGCTCCCGCAACTCCAACGGGGCGTCCTTGACCGCGGCCGCCGCCGGCGCCGGCGGGGCCGGGGGCGCGGGGGAAACGTCCGCCGCGGCGCGGCATCCCGCGGCGATGAACAGGGCCAGGACGGCGGTGCGGAACATGCTCAGTGGGGGGGGTGATGCTCGTGGCTTCCGGCCGGCTCGTGCTCGTGCGCGCACTCCAGCTTTCCCGCGGGGCTCACTTCGAACTGGAACGTCGCGTGGTTGATCTCGAACCGCTCGTCCAGGAGGTGCTGGAGCCGGTGGCCGAGCGCCTCCGACTCCGAGACGGGCAGGTCGCGCTTCAGGTGGACGTGGGCCGTCAGCGCGTACATCCGGGACGTGATCGTCCAGATGTGAAGATCGTGGATGTCGCATACATCCTCCGACTCCCGCAGCGCCGCCCGCACCTTCTCGAGATCGAGGTGGACCGGCACCGCTTCGAGCAGGATCCGGACGGACTGCCGGACGAGCCCGACGCACCACGCGAGGATCATCACGGAGATCAGGATCGCCGCCGCCGGGTCGGCCCACAGCACCCGGTCCCCGGACACCGCGATCAGGACGCCCGCGAGGATGACGCCGACCGAGGACAGCGAGTCGGCCAGCATGTGCAGGAACGCGCCGCGGATGTTGAGGTCGTGCTTCGAGTGGCTGTGGAGGAAGGCCGCGCTCACGAGGTTGACGAGGAGCCCCACCGCGCCCACGACGAGCATGAGCGCGAGGTCGACGCGGACCGGGTTTCTCCATCGGTGGATCGACTCCCAGATGATGTACGCGGCGATGGGGAGGAGCAGGAGCCCGTTGAAGAGGGAGGCGATCACCTCGAGGCGCCAGTTGCGGAACGTCTTCTCGGGGGCCGCGGGGCGGACGGCGACGAGGATCGCCGCGTAGCTCAGGAAGATCGCGCCGAAGTGGGTCAGCATGTGGAAGCCGTCGCCGAGGAGCGAGATCGAGCCGCTCAGGAGGCCGGCGACGATCTCCACGACCATCGTGCCGCCCGTGAGGAGCAGCACGGCCAGGAGCCGCTTCCGCTCGCCGAGGCGCAGGCCCGGTTCCGCGGGCGGCGCGTGCGGATGGTGGTGGCCGTGGCCCATGGGGAACATTATCCCAGCTTTCGACGTTGAGCAGACAGCTATCAGCCAGGGCGCCGCGCCTCGCGGCTTCGGAGCGGGGTTGGCTTTCGGGGGACGTCTTAAAGAAGTAGAGTAGAGGAACCTGATGGCTCACCCGTCGTTACATTCTGAGGAACGGCCCTTCGATCCGGCCGGCCTGTCGGACAACGAGCTCATGACGCGCCTGAAGGAGGCGCCCCCGGCAGAGCTGGCGGCCGGATTCGAGGTCCTCGTCCACCGGTACAAGAACGCGATCGTGTCGTTCCTGTTCCGGTACGTGGGCGACCCCCGCACGGCGGAGGACTTGGCGCAGGAGGCCTTCCTGAGGGTGTTCCGCAAGATCGCGGAGTACAACAGCACCGCGAAATTTTCGACGTGGCTGTACACGATCGCGTCGAATCTCGCGAAGGACGAGTTCAAGCGGCGGTCGCGCCACCCGGCGGGGTCCCTGGACTGGGAGTCGACGAGGGGCGCGGACACCACCCGGAACGTGCCGACGGCCATGGCCGCGGACGACCCGGGCCCGGAGGAGGATTTGGAACGGGGCGAGACGCGCGAGCACGTCGCGGCCGCCCTGAAGCTCCTGAAGGAGGACGACCGGGAGATCCTGGTCCTGAAAGACGTCCAGGGATTGGCGTACGAGGAGATCGCGCGCATCCTCGACCTCCCCATGGGGACGGTGAAGTCGCGCATCTCCCGGGCGCGGCTGGCCTTCAAGGACGCCTGGAAACGGATGGGATCAACCGGAGGTGGAGTATGAAATCGACATCGGGATGGATCGCCTTCACCCTGCTCCTCGGGGTCGTCCTCGGCTTCGGCGCGGGCCGCTTCGAGCGGACCGCCGAGGCGCAGTCGGACAACAAGACCACGCGGTGGCTGGCGGCGCCGGTCGCCATCGGCGGCGGCGTGGACGCGATGGCGCTGTTCGACAGCCAGACGAACCGCCTCGTCTTCTACACGATCTCGGGCAACAAGAAGCTCGAGGTGCTGGCCGTGCGCGAAGTCACGTACGACCTGCGCCCGGTGTCGCACGGCAAGCAGGAGCCCACGGTCCAGGAAATGAAGGACGCGTGGGAGAAGTCGGAGCGCGAGAAGGCGGACCGCGAGAAGGAAGGCAAGGGGCCGGAGCACAAATGAACTGCCGCGAGCACCAGGAGTTCTTCAGCGACCTGTACGACGGGAACCTCACGCCGGACCGCCGGCGCGAACTCGAGGCCCACCTGGCGTCCTGCCCGGAGTGCCGCGCCGAGTACGGGGAATTCTCCGAGTCGCTCCATGCGCTGCGCGAGGGGGCCGTCCCGGTCCCGGGCGAGCCCTTCGTCCGCAAGGTCGTGGAGACCGTCCGCGGCGAGACGGAGCGCATCGCGCTCTTCCAGAACACCGGGATGCGGCGGCCGACGACGCGCCGGGCGACCGCGGTCCGGCGCGCGACGTGGGCGTTCCCGGCGATGGCGGCGTCGGCGCTGGTCGCGTTCACCGCCGGAATCCTCATCCAGAAGCAGGCGACGGACCAGGAGATTCGCGACCTCCAGCACCAGGTGGCGAATTCACAACGCGAGCCGGTCCGGACTCCGGACCTCCGCCCGACCACGACCACCCAGCAGATCATCGAGCAGTTCCTCAAGGAGGAGAATATCGTCAAGGTGGACGGCGACTGGATGTCCGCCACCGTTCACGACCGCCTGAAAAAGGGCGAGATGCAGGTCGAAGGCCAGTGGGTCGACGCGAACAAGGAGATCGAGCGACGCGTCGCCGCGGGGGTGGCCAAGACCGACGGCGGGGTCGACGTCCAGGCCCTGAGGGAGCGGGTGATCGAGGAACTCGGCCTGGTCAAGCGCGGAGAGCTGATGATTCCGCGCGCGTGGGCCGAGGCGCTCGACAAGGGCCAGGTCCTCGCGGCCAACGGCGAAACGAAGGATCTCGAGGAGCTGGTCGGCGACCGGTTTCGCGAGCTGGGGTTCGTCAAGCTCGACGGCAAGTGGATGACGCCCGAGCAGCGCACCGAGATCCTCGCGGCGCGGCGGATCGAGAAGGGCGACGCGACCGCCGCCTCGGCGGGGCTCGTCCGCGCGCTCGACGGGCTCGAGATCGGGCCGCCCCTCGGCTTCCGCAATCTCATGCTCTACCCCCTCGTCGCGAAGGGCGAGCGGCCGCCCGCGATGGCGACCCTGCCCGAGGCGATGGCGGCGCTCGAATTCGTCGACGAAGGGAACGCGCTGCAGGTCCGCGTGAAGAACAAGGGCGATGCGGACGTGGCGCTCTTCGCCGGGGAGCTCCTCGTCGGCGGCCGCCACGACCGGGTCGTGGCGCGCGACGTGATCGTTCCCGGGAAGAAGGACCGGGCGGTCGAGGTCTTCGATGTCGAGCCGGGACAGCTCCGTCCCGAGGACAAGAAGGCCTTTCCGAAGACGGGCGGAACGGGGGCGCACCTGGCCTCCCTCGGCCTTCGACGCCTCCTGAACGAGGAAGTGGGGCAGGCCGGCGTCTGGGCCTCGATGGTCGCGCCCGGCGGCCGGATGCCGCCCCTCGACCTCTATCGCGACCACAAGTCCGCGATCGCCGAATACCGGGCCGCGCTCAAGGACCTGCGGGCGCCCAATCCCAACATCGTGGGCGTCGCCGTGGCCGTGGGCGATTCGATCGCGGCGATCGAGATCTTCGGAAGCCCCGCGCTCTTCGCGTCGCAGTTCGACCGGGTCCTGGATGCCGCGTCGCTCGAGGCGATCATCGCGCACGAGCGCGAGATCCGGTTCCCGTCCGAACTGGCCGCGAGCCCGCTGGCCGTGAAGCGGCTGGCCGAAGCGGCGTTCGCGGCGGAGCAGGATGTCGAAGGCGACGGCGTCGTGCTGCGGCGGGGCGGGCGTCCCCTCGGGCGCGCCCTGGTGTCGGGGGGCGAGGTCGTCCGCGTGCTTCTCTTCCCGGACGGTCCGGAGCCGAGGCGGTCCGGCGTCGAGCTGGCGATTGCCGCGCCCAAGGCGGCGCATGTCCTGCAGGCCTACCTGAACCGGCTCCAGGCGCCCAACGGGACGCGCAAGGCGGCGACGATCCGCGAGATGGCGATGCTGCCCGGCCCGCGCGTGTACGAGGCGGTCCTGGCCCAGGCGAAACCCGGGAGCCCCTTCCGGCGCGACGCCGTGGAGGCGCTCGGGCTCCGGGGCGACCCCGCCGCGTCCGATCAACTCGTCCGGTGGCTGAAGGAGAGCCGCCAGGAAAAGACGCTTTCGATGTATCCGGTGCTGGCGCAGGCGCTGGCGCGGCTCGGCAGCGAAGATGGCGCCGAAGCGCTGATCGAGGATCTCGATCCCAAGTCGCCGGGCCCCGTCGCGAAGGCGGCCGCGGAGCACCTGCCGGCGCTCCTGAGCGGACTGAGAAACTTGAATGCGCTCGAGTCGAGCGTCGGGAATGCCATCAACGCGCTCAGCCGGATCGAGGCCCCGTCCGACTCCCATGGCATGCCGTGGCCGCACCGGACGCTGTTCCTCCTGACCGGGAAGAACTACGCCAAGCCGTCCGACTACGTCATCTGGTGGAACAATCCCCAGGACCGCCGCGATTTCCTCGAGAAGTTCACCCCGCGGCGCTGAGCGGTATACTGAGGTCCTGATGCGCCGGTCCAAGCACTTCATCCTGGGCGTCGTGACCCAGGGAGACGACCACGTCCGCGTCACGCGCGGCGAGCGGTTCGTCGTCCAGGGCGGCACGAAGCAGTCCCACGAGCAGACCTCGGAGTTCGTGGCGGAGATCGACCGCGAGTTCGTGAAGGATCCGCCTCAAACCGACGGCGAACGAAGGCTGATCATTCGAGAAGCGGCACGGAAGACCGGGATGGTGAAGTAGGACGTCGACGGTTGACTGTTGACCGTTGACCGGGCCGGACGGTTACTCCCAAAACCTCGGCAACCAAGACTCTTTCGGATTGGAGCCGCCGTTGCAGCATAGCTGATGGTTGATCGTGAGGCCTTGTCAACCGTCAACGGTCAACAGTCAACTCACAGTCGATTCTCGATCACCTGTTCAGGACGAAATCCCGCCAGCTTCACCCGTTCCACCGATCCCGGCGGCAAAGCGGCTTGCGGTGCGAGGCCGACGATCTCGCTCGATCGCACGACCACCCCGGCGGACTTCGCCTCCCGTTCCACCGCGGCGTACACCGCCTCGAGCGACGTGCGGGTGAAGTCGCAGACGTTGATCGAGACCTGGGCGCACGCGCGGTCGGCGATGAAGAGCCCGAGCGCCTTGATCCCCGGCAGGCCGCCGTCGCGTTCGCGGATCTTCTTCGCGATCCGCTTCGCGAGCTTCTCGTCGGTCGATTCGAGGTCGATGTTGTAGGCGATGAGCGGCCGCCGCGCGCCGACGGCGACGCAGCCCGCCGTCGCGTGGATCGCGTTCGGACCGAAGTCGGGGACGCGGTCGGGGTCCTTTCCGAGGAGGTCGCGCAGGCCCTCGAATTGGGGCTTCCGGATGTCCGCGAGGTTGCGCCGGTCGGGCCGGGTCGCCGCCGCTTCGTAGAGGAAAACCGGGACCTTCAATTCCGCGCCGATGCGGGTTCCCAGCTCCCGCGCGACGCGGACGGCGTCTTCCATCGTGAGGTCGCGGATCGGGATGAAGGGGATGACGTCCACGGCGCCCATGCGGGGATGGCGGCCCTCGTGGCGGGTCAGGTCGATCTTCGCGACGGCCACGCGGGCGGCGGCGAAGGCCGCCTCCGCGACCGCGGCGGGCGCGCCCACGAACGTGACCACCGATCGGTTGTGATCGGGGTCCATCTCGAGATCGAGGAACCGCGCGCCCGGAACGGCGCGGACCGCGGCGACGATCTCGTCGCACACCTCGCGGCGCCGGCCTTCGCTGAAGTTGGGGACGCATTCGATGAGCATTGAATGTGTGCGCCTGTGAGTTGTCAGACTTCAGTTGTCAGACTTCAAAAACCAGGCTTCAGCGTAAAAGGCACCAGGTATCGGGCCCGAGGATTATAGCCTTGGCCCGGATCCGGCGATCCTGTCTACAATCGGGTCACGTTATGACCGCGACCGTCCCCCGGAGCTGGCGCAGCATCGTGTTCCGGCCGGGGCTTCCGCCGATGCGCCGCCGGTCCGCCTTCCTCCTGTGCCTCGCGATGTTCGCGCTCGTCCTGGTCGCGGACCTGGTGCTCCTGACGAACGCGCGGGTGCTGGGACGCATCGCGGCGGCGCAGATCCGCAAACACGCCGGCAACCTGATCTCGTTCGAGAGCCTCTCGATGACGCTCGGCGGCAAGCTCCGCATGGAGCGCGTGGAGCTGCGCCTGCCGGAGCTCGCGAGCCCGCCGCTCACGGCCCGGCGCATTCGCGTCTCCATCGGCTACCGCGATGGCGGGATCGTGGTGGAATCGGTGGTCCTGGAGGAGCCTCGCATCCGGTTCTCGGACCGGATGGCCCGCGACCTCGGCGGCGCCCCCGGCGCGCCGCGGCGGCCCCTGGGGGAGCTGGTCTCGTCCCGCCACCTTCCCCGGATCTCCTGCCGGGGCGGCACGCTCGAGCTGGGACACTCGGAGGTCCTCGCGACGGAGGAGCCGCAGGTCTTCGACATCATCGACCTCGCGATGGTCCCGACGACGGGCTACCGCTACTTCGTGCGCGGCACGCTGCGGAACGCGGTCGTCGGCGAGTGGAGCGTCCAGGGCGAGGTCGATCTCGACACCGGCGACCACCGGGTGTACCTCACGAACGAGAACCTGGTCCTCGGACCGGCGATTCGCGATGTTCTGCGGCCGTCCCTCCAGGACGCGTGGGACAAGTACCGGCCCGCCGGCCCTGCCGCGGCGGAAGTCCTGCTGGCCTGCGACCGGGCGAATCCCGCGCGCGACGTCGCGTTCCGCGTGACGCTGAAGCCGCGCGGGATGAGCCTGCTCTACCGCAACTTCCCGTTCGCCTGCGAGGACGTCCGCGGCGAGATTGATTTCCGGGCCGACGGGTTCAAGGTGAAGGGCATCGAGGCCCGGAACGGGAAATCGACGAAGCTCCGCTTCGACGGGAGCGCCGACGGCTACGAGGCGGACGCCGGGTACCATTTCAGGCTCGAGATCGACGACGCGCCGCTCGATGATTCGCTCCGCGCCGCGCTCCCGAAGGACGCGCAGGACGTGTGGACCCAGTTCAAGCCGTCCGGTCGCCTGGACGCGCGGGCGACGATCCATCGCGAACGCGGCGGACCCGAGGTGAAGGAGTCCGTGCCCGTCGACCTCTTCTTCAGGGACGCGTCGTTCGCGTACGCGGGATTTCCCTATCCCATCGAGCGGGCGACCGGGGAGGTCCGCGTCCACGGGGACGACGTCGTCATCAAGAGGATGCAAGGGCGGCGCGGCCAGGCCGAGGTGAGGATCGCGGGGCGGATCGACTCGATCGCGAAGGACCCGGTGATCGACCTCGACGTGCGCGCCACCTCGCTGGAACTCGACGGGCGGCTCCGCGACGCGCTCCCCGAGGAGGCCCGCGCGGTGTTCGACCGGGTCGGAGCGTCGGGGGAGATCGACGTCGACGTGCGCCTCCTCCGGAGCCCGGGCGGGGAGCCCAAGATCCGCGCGTTGGCCCGCCTGAAGGGGAACCGGGTCCAGTTCCGGGACGCGCCCTTGCCGATCCTCTTCCGCGAGGGGACGGTCGAGTTCAACAACGGGCACGTCCGGTTCAGTCACGTCAAGGGCCTCATCGACCCCGCCGGGGAGATCGAGGTGAACGGGGAAGTCGAGACCGCGTCCGGGGGGACGAGGCAGCTCCGGATCGACGGGTTGGCCGTCCTGATGGACGAACGGTTCCGGGACCGCGTTCCCAAGCCGATCGGAGAAGTGCTGAGGTCGCTCAAGATCTCGGGCATCACCGACTTCAAGTTCACGCTCGACGAGCGGCCGGAGCGGGACCGGTCCAACCTCCGGGTGCGTCTCAGCCTCGACCTGCGGAAGGGGTCGATCGCCGCGGGCCTGCCGGTCGAGGACGTCGACGGGTCGGTCGTGCTCGTGGGTCCGATCCGGGACGGGAAGCCGCTGCTCTCGGGCCGGATCGACGTGCGCTCGGCGCGGATCCTGGAGAAACAGGTCAAGAACCTCACGACGAACTTCACGATCCAGGGGCCGATGCTCGATTTCCGCGACATCTCCGGGGACGCCTACGGGGGGAAGCTCTCGGGGTGGTTCTCGCTCGACACGGTGACCGACGATTTCGAGGGGGATCTCGCCATCAGCCGCCTCGACCTGCGCGACTTCGTGAACGACACGGTGAAGTGGTCGGGGAAGACGATCGCGGGGAAGGTGGACCTGCTCATCCCCAACCTCAAGGGAAAAGCGAACGACCTCAATTCGCTCACCAGCACCGGCGGCTCTCTTTTCATCACGGAGGGGCAGCTGCTGGACGTGCCGGGCATCATCACGTTCCTCAATCCGCTCGGATCGAGCGGCAAGTTCACGGCGATGAAGGCCCTCTTCGACATCCGGTCGTCCAAGTTCGACATCAAGGAGTTCGCGTTCCTGGGGGCGGAGGGGAGCGGGAGCGTCATCGGCCGGGGCAGTTTCAGATTCGACGGCAGCTTCAGCCTGAGGATCCGGACCGAGACCGCCTCTTTCCTCGGGTGGCAGTTCTTCCTCTTCGACATCCCCGGCAAGCTTTTTGACCTCCTCAAGTCTCCGCTGAAGGTGAAGGT
>DASRJF010000213.1:0-5152 GCA_035649615.1 Planctomycetota bacterium
TCGGCCTTCCCCAGCCCCATCAGGAACTCCGCGTTCGACTTCGACTTCTTCATCCGCTCCAGCAGCGTCTCCATCGCCTCGATGACCTTCATCTCGGCGAGCACCTTGCGCAGGCGCCAGACGAACTTCAGCTCGTCGGAGTGGAGGAGGAGCTCCTCCTTGCGGGTGCCCGAGCGGGTGAGGTCGAACGACGGGAAGATGCGGCGGTCGGCCAGCTCGCGCACGAGGTGCAGCTCGCTGTTGCCGGTGCCCTTGAACTCTTCGAAGATGACCTCGTCCATCCGGCTGCCCGTGTCCACGAGGCAGCTCCCGATGATCGTGAGCGACCCGCCCTCCTCGATCTTGCGCGCCGCGCCGAAGAACTTCTTCGGCCCCTGGAACGCGGTCGAGTCGATGCCGCCCGACAGGATGCGGCCGCTGTGGGGCGCCTCGGTGTTGTAGGCGCGCGTCATGCGCGTGATCGAGTCGACGAGGATGACGACGTCGCGCTTCGACTCCACCATCCGCTTCGCCTTCTCCAGCACCATCTCGGTGACCTGGATGTGGCGCGCGGGCGGCTCGTCGAAGCAGGAGGCGATGACCTCGGCGTTCCCCTTCAGGTTCCGCTTGAAGTCCGTCACCTCTTCCGGCCGCTCGTCGATGAGCAGGACGATGAGGTCGACTTCCTTGTGGTTCGTGAGGACGCTGTTGGCGATCTTCTGGAGGAGGATCGTCTTGCCGGTGCGCGGCGCGGCGACGATGAGGCCGCGCTGGCCCTTGCCGATGGGCGCGATGAGGTCCATCACGCGCATCGAGAGCTCCTGCGGCTCGGTCTCGAGCATGATCCGCTCGTTCGGGTGGAGCGGCGTCAGGTTCTCGAACGCGATCCGGGACTGGATCTCCTCGGGATTCGCGTGGTTGATGGCCTCGACCTTCAGGAGGGCGAAGTATTTCTCGCCGTCCTTCGGCGGCCGGATCTGGCCGGAGATGATGCTGCCGGTCCGCATGCCGAACCGGCGGATCTGCGAGGGCGAGATGTAGATGTCGTCCGGGCAGGGGAGGTAGTTGTACTTGGGCGACCGGAGGAAGCCGAAGCCCTCCGGCAGGATCTCGAGGACGCCCTCGCCGAAGAGCAGGCCGTTCTGCTTCGCCTTCTCCTGGATGATCCGGTAGATGAGCTCCTGCTTCTTGAGCCCCGCGACGTCCTTGATGTTCTCCTGCTTGGAGTACTTCAGCAGCTCCGCCATCGTGCATTCCTGGAGCTTGCTGAGGTAGATCTCCTCGCGCTTGACCCGCTCGTACTTCTCGTTGGCGTCGGCGCGGGGGGCGGCGGGCGCCGCGGCGGGGCGGACCGGCTCGCTCTTGGTGATGGGGGCGGCCTCGCCGTCCGGCTTCTTCTCGTCCTTCGTCTCCTCGTCGGGAGCGTCGTCTTCGCGATGGGGGGTGCGCGGGGGCACGGATCCTCCCTTGGTTGGCGCTGTCATAGGCGTGCGATCTCCTGCAGAATGCTGTCGACCTGTTTTCTCGTGGCGGCCTTGGAGCCGCCGTTATTGATCACGTAATCGGCCTTGATTCTCTTGCGTCCGAGGGGCCATTGGGCCCGCTCCCGCCTTCTCCATTCCCCGACCGTCCACCCGCGGGCGGCGACCCGGCGGCGTCTCACCGCGGCCGGCGCGTCCACGAACACGAGGACATCGCACCCGGCGTCGCTCCCCGTCTCGAGGAGCAGGGCGGCTTCCACAATCAAGACGCCGCCGCGGCGCCGGGCGCGGCTGATTTCGCTCTTAAGCGCGCGCCGGATTCTCGGATGCACCAGCGCCTCCAGGCGGGCCGCCTCGGCGGCCGATCCGAAGACGCGTCGGGCGACCCCGGCCCGATCCACCCGGCCCCGGCGCAGGATTCCAGGACCCCACCAGGACGCCAGCGTCCGGCGCACGGAGGGTTCTTCGAGGACCCCGTGCGCGACCCTGTCGGCGTCCACCGTCCGCGCCCCCCGCTTCTCGAAGAGGGACGCGACCGCACTCTTGCCGCTCCCGATCCCGCCCAGGAGACCCACGACCTTCGACCGGCGCGTCATCGCGATGCGTCGGCGCGGGAAAGGGGCGGAATCGGACGCATCCGTCTGTGGTAGTTCCGGGGAAGCTGTTTACGACTCGCGTGGAAGGCCTTAAACCTGAATCAATGTTATCACCCGGAATACCCAAGTCAAACGAAATCGGTTTGTTCAACCCCGTCGGATCGTTCTTACGATTGGCGATTTGCGATTCGCGATTCGAGGACCGGCAAGGCGGCTCCCTCTTCCTGCGAAGCCAACTACATAACTCTGTCGACCGCCAGGCCATTCCGGCAATCGCTAATCATTCATCATCCGAATTTGGGCAAGGGTTCCAGCGTTGGTGACCGTCTAGTTCTTGAAGGCACGGGGGTGCCAATTTCTTGACGGCTCGGGGGCTCTCCCTACAATGGCCGCAAGCGCGACCCCCCACGCACCCGAGGGAAACCGGATGAAGATGAAGCTGGCCCGCCGCGACCAGGGCATCACGCTCGGCGTGGTGATCCTCCTGGTCCTCGTCACCATGGTCCTCTGCTTCGGCGCGCTGGCGCTGTGGGCCAAGAAGGCCGAGCTGGTCCGCGAGAAGTCGCGGCTCCAGGAGCTGAAGAAGTTCGAAGAAGCCGCCGCCGTCACCCTCAAGGATCGGCAGGCCCAGGGCATCGCGCCCACCGGGCTCGTCAAGGAAGGGGACGAGACGGTCCTGAGCGGCGACATCTCCGCGACGGCCGTCGCCAACGGCCGGAAGGACATCTTCGCCGCGGGCCCCGGCGATTCGGAGAACCTCGCCGCGTTCCGCGAGGACCACTACGGCACGTTCGAGAGCCTGATCGCCGAGATGTCCCGCCGGGTGTCGCTCCTCCAGCTGAGGCACCAGCGCGCGGAACTGGAAGCCCGCCTCGCCAAGAGCTACGTCGAGTCGAAGACCGCGGGACGCCCGGAGATCCTCAAGGGCCGGGAGGCGCTCAAGGCCAGCCTGGGGAACCAGATCAAGGATCTCAACGATAAGAACACCGAGGCGACGGCCACGTTCGGCACGGACCAGGCGGCGCTCCAGGCGCAGGTGGACAAGCTCAAGGGCGAGCTCGAGCTGGCGGCGGCCGAGTACCGGGACTTCGAGCGGAAGGAGCAGGGCAAAATCCGCAAGATGCGCAACGACCTGGAGCAGATGAAGCAGAAGGAAGTCATCAAGCACCGGGTCAACGTCGCGCACGGCCGGGTCCTGAAGCCCAATGTCGAACAGAAGAACGCCTACATCGACCTCGGCAGCCGCGAGCGCGTCTACCCGGGCCTCCGGTTCATGGCGGCCCGCATGGGCAAGGAAGGGAAGTTCGAGTACAAGGCGCTCCTCGAGGTGAAGAAGGTCTGGCTCGAGACGAGCGAGGTGGCCATCGTCAAGGCGTACGAGGGCGGCGGGCCGGTCATCGACGGCGACATGATCGTCAACCCGTTCTACAACCCGCGCCGGCCCGTGATCATCGGCTTCGCGGGCCACACGGGCGACCGCGCCTTCAACCTGCGCCTGCCCGACAACAACCCGAAACCCCTGCGGCTCTCCGCCCGTGAGGCGGCGAACCGCATCAAGGAGATGGGCAGCGAGCCCCGCATGAACGTGACGCTCGACGTGGACTTCGTCCTCTTCACCGAGGTGTCGTCCACCGAAACGACCCGCGACGCGTGGCCCGACTACCGGAAGGCGGTCCTGCTCGAGATCCCGATCGCCGACGCGGCCGACTATTACGAGTTCATCGGCGGGTAAGCACCCGCTTCATCCCCGGAGGCAGAGATGGCCGAGTTCGTGACGCGCAAGGAAGCGCAGCGGCGCCTGTGGACGGTCGTGGTGTGCGCGGTGCTCAGCGTCATCGCGCTCGCGGTCGGCCTCCTCAACTACAAGGGCATCTCCGACGAGGAGAAGGCCGAGCAGACGGGCTCGGTCGCCAACCTGAAGAAGGAAGTCGACGGCCTCCAGAGGCAGAACCAGGCCGTGCGCGACGCGTACCGGGATTTCTCGCGGAACATCGGCTGGGCCCGCGTGGCGTTCGACACGGGTTCGAGGGCCGAGGAAGTCGGGTTCCGTCCCTCGGACGCGCTCCCCGGCATCGCCCCCGAGATCCTCAAGGAGTACCTCAACAAGTGGGTGACGGAGCAGTTCCCCCGCCTCGAGATCAAGGGGTACAAGCAGTGGGGGCAGGACAACGACGTGGGGAACCTGCTGACCCTGACGGACCTGTTCGAGCTCCTGAAGAAGAAGGAAAAGGAGCTCGCGGACAAGATCAAGGCCCTCGACGCGGCCGGCGAGCTGGACAAGAAGGCCGGCGCCGACGTCGTCGAAGAGACGCGCAAGCAGGAAGCCCAGCTCCTCGGCGAAATCGACGTGAAGGGCACCGGCCTCAAGGACACGTTCACGCAGAGGCTCACCGACCTCCGGAACGTCGAGAAGAAGAACCGCCTGGCGCTCGAGGGCGACGGCACGCCCGCCAACAAGGGCCTGATCGGGCAAGTGAACGAGCTCCAGCTGGAGCTCACCAAGCAGCGCAACGACCTCCTGAACCTGAGAGTCCAGCTCGCGCAGCAGCGGAAGGAGCTCGAGACGCGCATCAACTGGATCATCTACCGCGCGGAAGAGGCGCGGGAGCGCAAGGAGCCGGACGGCGAGATCCTCGCGGTCCAGCCCGAGATGGGCATCGGCTTCATCGATCTCGTCCACCAGGACCGGATCTTCCGCGGCGGCCGGTTCAAGGTCTACTCCCTCGAGAAGGGCGGCGAGAAGCGCGACAAGGGCGAAGTCGAGATCCTCGAGGTGTCGAAGGAGAACGCGAGCAAGGTCGCCGTCTACAACACGCGCGCGGACGATCCGATCAAGTCCGGCGACCGGATCTACAACGAGACGTTCGAGCGCGGCAAGCCGCGGAACATCGCCATCGCCGGCCGCCTCACGGGCAAGGTCTCCAACGAGGACGCCATCCGGAGGATCAAGGAGTTCGGCGACGTGTACCAGGAGCGCCTCAACGAGAAGACCAACTACCTGATCGTCGGCGAGGGGTACGAGAACGACCCGAACTTCAAGCTCTCCGAGGAGTACGGCGTGAAGATCATGATCGAGAAGATCTTCCACGAGTACCT
>DASRJF010000214.1:0-3264 GCA_035649615.1 Planctomycetota bacterium
ATACCTCCCGTGCGGGACCATCTCGCGGAAGGCCTCGTTGATCGCGCGGGTGAGGACCCGGTCGCGGATGAACCGCCCGTTCAGGTAGACGAACTGGCCCTTGAGCGACAGGCGCGCGAATTTCGGCGGCGCCGCCAGCACGCGGAAGGACGCCGCCGGGTCTTCGGATTCAGCCTCGACCAGCGCGTCGACCAGGTCGCGGTCGAAGAACGCGCCCAGCCGCTCGCGAAGTCCCGCCGCCGGGGGAAGCGTGAAGCGCGGGACGCCGTCGCTGGCCAGCTCGAAGCGCACGGCGGGGTGCGCGACGCCGAACCGGGTCACGGCCTCCTCGACATGGCCCATCTCCACGTCGGGCGAGCGGAGGAACTTGCGGCGCCCCGGCATCTCATGGAACAGGTTGCGGACCTCGACGGAGGTCCCCTCGGGTCCCGCCGCGGGCTTCACGGCGTCGGGCCGGCCGCAGTCGACGACGAGCTCCGCGCCCTCGGGATTTCCCCGGACTCGCGAGACGATGGCGACGCGCGAGACGGCCCCGATCGACGCGAGCGCCTCGCCGCGGAATCCGAACGTCTTCACCCGGAGCAGGTCGTCCGCCGACTCGAGCTTGCTCGTGGCGTGCGGGGCGAACGCCAGGGGCAGGTCCTCGGCGGCCAGTCCGTGCCCGTCGTCCGAAACGCGCACGCGCTTGCGCCCGCCCTCCTCGACCTCGATCCGCACCCGCGTGGCGCCCGCGTCGAGCGAGTTCTCGACGAGCTCCTTGACGATCGACGCGGGACGCTCGATGACCTCGCCCGCCGCGATCTGGTTGACGACGTCGGGTGGGAGGACGCGGATGGACGACATGCGCGGATTGTAGATGCTGGATTGCGGATTGTGGATGGCTTTGATCGGACTTACTTCCCGGGAGCCAGCCGCTTCTCTATGGCCCCGCGGGTATCGATCACCACCTTGCCGCCGGAAATCAGAAAGTCCAGGTCATGAGATTGCGTGATCAGCGACAGGACGTCGAGCAAGGTCTGGCCGCTCGTGTGAATCGTGGTGACGTTCTTCGCGTGGTCGGGTGAAATCTCGAAGCTCATCCCGTGGGCCGCGCCCAAGGTGTCCAAGACCTCCCTGATTTCGGCCCTGTCGAAGGCCAGTTTCGGCGCGGCGATCTTGATCTTGTTGAGGAGCGCTTCGTCTCCTCCCGTCAACTTCTGTCGAAGGCACGCCGCCGGGCCGAACGGGCCCTGTCTCACCGCCACGACTCGAAGGATCGCGTCCAACCGCGACGCCAGCTCCGCACCCGCGCCCTTCCGTTGTGATTCGAGAAGAGGTATGACGCCGCTGCCGAGAGCGACGAGGCCCCGCGAGGCCGCTTCCCGGGTCTCGATCGACGGGTCTTCCAACTTTGCCATCAAGGATCGGGCGAGGTCCAGCCCCAGCTCATCCAGGCTCGTGACCTTGGCGGGCGAGTGATCCGGCCACAGTCGCTCGGACCTTCCGATGACGACGGAGTTGTGAAAGAACCCGTAATCGAGCCCGGTGTCTTTGCAGAACATTTCAATCAATTGAAGCGGTGACTCGGGATTGAACATGACCATTTGGGCCGGCTTCAAGCGATCGCTGTCGAAACGATCCGTAAAGAGAGGGATGCCTTTTTGTTGGAACACCTGGGCGAGGAGTCCCGGTTCGGGCCACTGCCGGTTGGTCACTAGGCCTTGACGCTCCGCGAATCGCTGGGGAAGCGCGACGGCGGAAGGATAGGCGGCCGCCATCTTGATCTCGAAAACCAGGTAGTCAATGCTCCGCGGACCCGTCTCCCGCGCCTTCTGAAGGGGGCGAATCGCACGGACGCCCAGTCGCAGCAATTCGGCGCGCGCCGCCCCGTCTCCCTTCAAGAACGCCGCGACCCGATCTTCGATGGTGGGTTTCGTTTCCGGCGTTTGCGCCAGGGCCAGGAGCAGGATCCAGCTCATCGGGTCAATCTACAATCCACGATCGACAATCCACAATCAGATACAATGCCCGGCCATGGAACGCCGGGTCATCGACAAGTATCAGAGCCAGGCCGGGGCCGCGAGCTACAACGTCAAGTACGAGGAGGAGGCGATCAAGCGCCTCTCCGACAAGCGCGAGCGCAAGCTCCTCCTAAAGATCTTCGGCATCGTCGGCGCCCACGACCGGTTCCTCGACCTGCCCTCCGGCACCGGGCGCCTCTTCCCCACGATCCAGCCGTTCGGCAAGCGCTTCGTGGAGACCGACGTGTCGCGGGAGATGCTCAAGCTCGCCCGCGAGAACCTCGCGGAGTGGAAGCCCCACCTCGTGCAGGCGTCCGCGTTCCACATCCCCTACAAGAGCGCGTCGTTCGACTGCGTCTTCTCGGCGAGGCTGACGCACCACATCCCCGACGCCGGCGAGCGCGACCGTTTCATCCGGGAGCTCGGCCGCGTCAGCCGGAACTACGTGGTGATGACCTTCTTCCACACGTGGTCGTTCAAGAACATCCTCCGCCGCATCCGCCGGCTCTGGAACCGGAAGCGGCCCAAGATCACGATGACGACCGGCGAGCTGCGCGGCGTGGCGCGCACCGCGGGGCTCGAGCTCGTCCGGACGTTCCCCCTCGCCCGCCTCTTCTCCGGCCATCACTACGCGATCCTGAGGAAGGCCGACGGTGCCGTTCCACGGTAGCCGGCTCGTCGTCCAACCCGAGTTTCAGCCGACCTTCAAGGCGCAGGGGATCGCGACGCCGGCCGATGCCGCGTCGAAATGGGCCCAGGACACCGGCGCCCGGAGCCACGTCGCCGAGGTGCGGCTCCCGCACGCGGGCTCCACGACGCACCTCTTCGTCAAAACCTACCACTACCCGGGCTTGTGGCGGCTCCGGACGCTCTTCATCCCGGCGCGCGTGCGCCGGGAGTACGAGAATCTCCTCGGGTTGGCGAAGCTCGGGATGCGCGTCCCCCGGGCCGTCGCCTACGGCGAGACCCGCGTGTTCGGATTCCTGGCCGATTCGTTCCTCGCGACCGAGGCGATCGAGAACGCGATCGACCTGCGCGACTTGGCCGCGGGAACTTCACAGGCGCCGTTTCCGCTCCCGGGCAGGAAGGAGCGGCGCGAACTCATCATGGCCTTCGCGCACGCCCTGCGCCGCTGCCACGACGCGGAGTGGTTCCTTCACACGGCGTTCTTCAAGAACCTGATGCTCTCCCACGGCCGGTCGGGGTACGAGCTGTGGGTGATCGACGTCCCCTTCGCCCACATCTGGCGCAACCGCCTGATGCC
>DASRJF010000215.1:0-3306 GCA_035649615.1 Planctomycetota bacterium
GCTGGGGCCCATCCTGGTCATGGTCTTCTCGCTGGCGATGGGCTGGCTCCCCGTGGGGGGATGGCCCGAAGAAGCGACGCTGGCCGAGTACTCGAAGCTGCTCCTCCCCGCCGTGACGCTGGCCCTCGTCCACGTCGCCTATGTCTCGCGGCTGGGCCGGGCGGGGATGCTCGACGTGCTGCACAAGGATTTCATCCGGACCGCGCGCGCGAAGGGGCTGGACGAGAAGAAGGTCTTCCTCAAGCACGCCCTGAAGAACGGCGTGACGCCGGTGCTCTCCTACGCGGGCCCGATGGCCGCCTACATCCTCACGGGATCCGTGGTCGTCGAGAAGATCTTCAACCTGCCCGGGATGGGACAGCACTTCGTGGATGCCGCGTTCGCCCGCGACCTCCCGATGGTCATGGGAACGGTCCTGGTCTACAGCACGCTCGTGATCTTCTTCAACATCCTCGTCGACATCGGGTATTCGATCCTCGATCCCCGCGTGAGGTTGAACTGATGGCCGGAACGGCGGCGCTGGCCGCGGACGAGGTCCAGCCGGGCCGGAGCCCCGGGCAGCTGGCGGCGAGGCGGTTCTTCAGGAACCGCCGGGCGACGGTCTGCGTCTGGCTGCTCGCCGCCGTGGGCCTGGCCACGATCTTCGTGCCCATGGCGTCCCCGCATGACTACCGCGTCCAGCAGCTGGAGGAGGCCAAGAAACCGCCCACGGGCACGTACTGGATGGGCACCGACGCGAACGGGCGTGACCTCATGGTGCGGTCCTTCTACGGAGGGCGCATTTCGTTCGCGGTCGGCCTCCTGGCGACCTTCGTGAGCATCGTCATCGGCGTCGCCTACGGGGCCCTCTCGGGCTTTCTCGGCGGGAAGATCGACCTGCTGATGATGCGCTTCGTGGACGTGCTGTACGGCCTCCCCCACATGTTCATCGTGATCATCGTCATGGTGATCTTCGGACAGTCGTTCCTGCTGGTCTTCGCGGTCCTGGGCTGCTTCGGCTGGATGACGATGTCCCGGATCGTCCGCGGCCAGGTGCTCAGCCTTAAGGAGAAGGAATTCGTGGAGGCGGCGCGCGCCCTGGGCGTCACGACGAGGCCGATGATCTGGCGTCACATGATCCCGAACATTCTCGGACCCGTGATCGTGTACGCCACCCTGACGGTCCCCTCGATCATGCTCCAGGAGTCGTTCCTGTCGTTCCTCGGACTTGGCATCAGCGAGCCCGAGACCTCCTGGGGAGTCCTCATCAACGAAGGAGCCAACGCGCTGAACAGTCTCAAGATCTACTGGTGGCTCGTCGTCTTCCCGGGGATGCTGCTCGCCATCACCCTGTTCTGCCTCAACTCCATCGGCGACGGCCTGAGGGACGCGTTCGATGTCCAGCAGAAGTAAGCTCGTCGCCGTCCTGCTGGCGCTGGTGGCGGGTTGCGGAAAACCGGCCCCGGCGGGGTCATCCGATCCCAACGTCATCGAGGCGCGCCGCCTTCTCTCGGAAGCGGGATTCCCCGAGGGCCGGGGGTTCCCGAAACTGACGCTCCTCTACAACACGTCGGAATCCCACAAACAGATCGCCGCGACCTTCCAGGAAATGTGGCGGTCGAAGCTCGGCATCGACATCGCGCTTCAAAACATGGAATGGAAGGTCTTTCTCGGCCACCTCCAGCGCGGGGACTATGAGATCGGCCGGCGCGGATATTTCGGCGAGTACCTCGATCCGCACGCCCTCCTGAGCCTCTTCCGATCCGACAGCCAGTTCAACTCGACCGGCTGGACGTCGAAGGAATTCGACGACCTCCTCGCGGCCTCCGACGAGGAGGTCGACCCGGCGAAGCGATACGCCCTCCTCGCCCGCGCGGAGAAGCTGCTGATCGACGAGGCGCCGATCTTCGTCAGCCACCACTACGAAGCGCACAACATGATCAAGACCTTCGTGAAGGGCGTCCACCTCAACCACCGGGACATCCACCCGCTCCAGGGCATCACGCTCGAGGGACCCGGGCGCCCGGCGGACGGTGTGCTGATCATGCACGGAGGTTCCGAGCCCTCGTCCCTGGACCCCGCGCTGGCGACGGACCTGGTGGGTCTGAAGCTGATCATGCACCTCTTCGAAGGGCTCGTGATCTATGACCCGGTCGACGCGCGCCCGAGGCCGGGCGTCGCGGAACGGTGGGACGTGTCGCCCGACGGCCGCGTGTACACGTTCCACCTGCGCGCCGCGACCTGGTCCAACGGCGACCCCGTCACCGCCGGCGACTTCGCGTACGCCTGGCGCCGGGCGCTCGATCCGAAGACCGCCTCCTCCTACGCGTACCGCCTGTACGAGCTGGCCGGCGCCCGCGAGATCGCCTCCGGAACCGCGCCTCCCGATTCGCTCGGGGTGCGCGCGATCGACGACCGCACGCTCGAGGTGCGCCTCGTGCACCGGGCGCCCTACTTCCTGGAGCTGCTGTGCCTCCACATCTATATGCCCGTCCACCGGCCGACCGTCGAGAAGCACGGCAAGGACTGGACGCGCGTCGAGAACATGGTTGCGAACGGGCCGTACCGGATGATCGAAGAACGCCTCAAGGTCCGGAAGGTCTTCGAGAAGAGTCCGACCTACCGGGACGCCGCGAACGTCAAGCTCGGGAAGTTCTCCGTTCTGATGGGCGACGACCTGGAAACGGCTTTCCGCATGTACGAAGGCGGGCAGTGCCACTGGCTCTATTCGGTGCCCCTCCCCCTCGTTCCCGCCGTCCTCGGCCGTCCCGACTCGCACAAGAACAAGATCAACGGAACGTTGTTCTATGTCTTCAACCTGAAGAAGAAGCCGCTCGACGACGTGCGGGTGCGGCGGGCCTTGTCGCTCGTGCTCGACCGGGAACGGATCGTGACCTACATCTTGAGCGGCGGCGGCACGGCCGCGACTCGCCTCACCCCGCCGCTGTACCCCGGGTATGAAGTGAAATGACGGTCACTTCTTGAGGCCGATCTTGGCGACGGGCGTCCCCGGATCGGCCACGACGCGCGCCTTGGCGGCGAACCACTCCCCCTCGCGCACGAGCGGCACCGCCAGCGCCGATTCGAGCAGCGACTTTTCCCCCATCGTCCGGCCGTCTACGAAGAGGTCCAGCGCGCCCGCGGGGTCCCCCGCCTCCGGGGCGAACGACCCGAGGGCGAGGTCGAAATCGGCCGACGCCAGCGCCCCCTGGTAGGCGGGCCCTTCCCGAAGGTCGATCCGCACCGAGAGCGCCAGCGATTCCTCCAGCTGATCCCGGACGATCCGCGCGAATTCCTCCGACGACGTTCCCTTCCACGCCAGCAGGC
>DASRJF010000216.1:0-12496 GCA_035649615.1 Planctomycetota bacterium
GGGCGAGGTGTTCGAGCGGATCGCCCGCCGCGGGGGCGCGCAGCGCCTCGAGGCGTGGGAGCGGGCGCGGACGGCCTGGAAGAGCGCGGGCCATTTCGAGCGCATGGTCGAGGCGGCCCGCGAGCGCCTGTCGGGCGAGCCATCGTCGCCGGCGGCGCGCGTCGCCCTGGCGGAGGCGCTCATGGAGCGCGGCGATCACGAGGGGGCGCTTTCGGAATACCAGCTGGCGCTGACAGATCCCTCGATCCCCGCTGCAGAACAGGCGAAGGTTCATCTGGCCAGTGCTCGCATCCTGGGAATCATCCGCCGACCCACGGAAGAAGAGGCCAGGATCCGCTCGGCCGAAGCAACTGGCGCGGCGGACCCGCTGGCCTTGGCGTTTGCCAAGGGCGCCCATGCGGTGAACGCCGGCGAAGGCGGCAGTGCGGTCACCCATCTCCAGCGGGCGCGCCAACTGGCCCGCGAACGCGGCGACGCCGTTGAGGAAGCGCGCATACTTCGTTACCTGGGCAGCGCTCACTACATGCTCTTGGGCAAACCCGATGAAGCCGGCCGGGTCTTGAAGGAGTCGGCGGCCATCGCTCGCCGGGAGGGTTGGAAGTTCCAGGCCGTCCAGGCGGAGGCCGTGGTTTCGGGCATCCTGACTTTCTCCGGAGCTCATGCCCAGTCGCTCCAACTGAAAAGGCGAGGCCTTGAGTGTGCCATCGAGTCCGGACAATGGATGATGGCCTGCAACTATGCGCAGAACCTCGCGCTGCTCGAGGCCCTGCACGGTCAGCCGGGCGAGGCCGCACGGGTGGCGGAATGCGCGATCAGTTTCGCGGAGCGAACGCATCAGAATCACATGGCGGCCCGTGCTCACGAAGTCCTCGCCATCGTCTCGGCGCAACGGAGCCGCCCGAGAGAATCGATCCGGCAATTGGCCCGGGCGACGGAAGTCCAGGATGGCACGGGGGATTGGCAGGCTCCCCTCATGTACAACCGCAGCCGGGGAATCGCCTTGTGGTTCTCCGGAGCGTGGAGGGCCGCCGAACCCGTGTTGCAGGAAAGCGTCAAGGAACTCCTGGCATGCCACTGGCCCATTGATTCCGTGACGCCCCTCTTGGGCCTTGCCGAGACTCTCTACCATCGCCGGATGCCCGTTGATCCGGAGTTGCTCCAGCTGGCGCGACGCGAATGCGCCCCGTGGAAGAATCGATTCGCGGCCGGAGTGCTTGATCTGGTCGAGGGCATCGGCGCTCTTTGCAACGGGCAGAGAGAGAAGGCGCAGGGCCTCATCGACCGCGGGGCGAAGTCCTTGGGCAAGGACGTGGGCTTGGATTTCCATCTTTGCGCCCGCCTGGCGGCGGCCCGGGCGGCCGACGCGTTCGAGGATCGCGCAAGCCACGCGGCCGAGGTGTATCATAAAGCTCTCTCCAACGATCGGCTCCGTTTCGCCGAGGAGGCCGCGGAACTGCTGGGTGACCTCTCGGCGGACGCCGGAAACCACGAGGGAGCGGACCGCTGGTACCAGGAGGCTCGACGCGTGTTCACCGACCGACGCTCCGAATGGTTCGAGGACTCCTCGATGAACGAGGATCTCCATCGGCGTGACGCGGAGCTTCGCGAGAAATCGAACCTGAGGGATACGGCCTCTCGCGAAGAAGCCTGGTTCCGCCGCCTGCTCGAGATCGAGCGCCGCCTCAACGCGCAGGCGGAACTCGATCCCATCCTCAAGCTGGTCATGGACGGACTCGTCGACATCACGGGCGCCGAGCGCGGCTACCTCGTCCTCGTCCAGGGCGGCAAGATGTCCGTCCGCGCCCGCCGCAACATGGACAAGCGCGATCCCGATTCGGCCGACCTCCGGTTCAGCCGGTCGGTCGTGGAGAAGGTCCACAAGTCGGGAGAGCTCTTCCACAGCCTGAACGCCCCCGAGGATCCCCGGCTGACGACCGCCGTCAGCGTGCGCGAACTGGGGATCCGGTCGATCCTGTGCCTGCCCCTGCAGACCGGCAGCCGCCGGGTCGGCGTGGTCTACCTCGACAACCGCCACAAGGGCGGCGTCTTCGAGACGGTCAACCTCGAGCGGGTCGAGATGTTCCGCGAAAAGGCCGCCTTGGCCATGTACCGGGCGATTCTCGAGGACGAGGTGCGGGAGCTGAAGCGGGAGCGCGACCGCCTCTCCGAGAGGATCCGTCTCGAGGATGCGGTCCAGCGGAAGCCGGCCGCGCCCAAGAATTCTGATCGTCCGCGCCAGCCGGCCTTCGAGAAGCTCGCCGGCGAGTCCAAGGAGCTGGCCTCCTGCCTGAGGGTGCTCGAACGTGCCGCGGGCACGGAAGCCCCGGTTCTCATCCTGGGCGAGACCGGCACGGGCAAGGAGCTCGCCGCCCGGGCCGTGCACGACGCGGGCGCCCGAGCGGATCGCACCTTCCTGGCCGTGAACTGCGCCGCGATCTCGGCCACCATGCTCGAGGCGGAACTCTTCGGGAACGTTCGGGGGGCCTTCACGGGCGCCGATCGCGATCGCCAGGGCCTTTTCCAAGCCGCCCACCGGGGAACCTTGTTCCTCGACGAGATCGGGGAGATGAGCCCCGACCTCCAGGCCAAGCTCCTTCGCGCCTTGGAGTCCAAGGAAGTCCGTCGCGTCGGGTCCGCGACCACCGAGAAGGTCGATGTGAGGATCATCGCGGCCTCGAACCAGGACCTCACCGCCATGGCCAAGGCGGGGACGTTCCGCTCCGATCTGCTGTACCGCCTCAAGGTGCTTCAGGCCTCGCTGCCGCCCCTGAGAAACCGCAAGGAAGACATCCCGCTTCTCGTCGATTTGTTCCTCCAGAAGTCGGCGCACCGGCCCAAGATCGATTCCGACGCCATGCGGTCCCTCATGGCTCACGACTGGCCGGGCAACGTCCGCGAGCTCCGCCACGCCGTGGAGTCCCTGGCCACGCTGAACGAAGGCCGCATCACCGCGGCCGACGTCCGCCGCCAGCTCCAGGAGCCGGTGGCGGGCCCGCAGTCCCTCCATTCCTCCGTCGAACAGACCGAGCGTGAGACGATCCTCCAGGCGATCCGGACGGAGCCGTCGATCAGCGCGGCCGCCCGGAAGCTGGGCATTGTGCGTTCCCAGCTGTATCGCCTGATGGACCGGTACAAGATCAGGGGTTCGGTGGAGAATTCCGCCTCGCATTGAGTCGGAATGCTGTCCGCTGGGGGACAGTGAGACACCTCAAGGCTTAGGGTAAGCCTGTCAAGCGGCGTAACTTCTTGCTCTCCGGTTAGTTCCGGCGGGAGTTCTCAAATTCCAATTGGACAAAACTCTGTGTCTCTCTCTTTCAAATTTTCAACCTTGGGGAGGAACGCGTGAAACAGGTGCTCGTAGTGGCCGTGCTGTTCTGCGCTGCGGCGAATGACGCTTTGGCGCAAGGTCTTGAAGTGCATACCCGCTTTGGTGCAAGCGGCTCCCACGTAACTCTGTCCCCGGACGCCCCGACTTTCGGGTATGAGGCCACGGTCATCGGTGCGACCGCACCCTACGAGGTCAAACTCGAGGTGTTTCACAACGGGGCGCTGAGCTTCTCGGATTCGAAGCAGGTCCCGATTCCGGTCGAACCCTACACCTATTCATGTCCGGTCCCGACGGGAGCCCTGAGACTTTGCACGGGAGATATCGTGACCTTCGTTTTCACGGTGATTGATAAGGCGACCGGCGCCACCCTGGCGACTCATACTTTGATAGGAGTCGTGGCGGGGCCCTAGCGCCGTAGGCGGAAGTATCGCCTAAAAAGCGGACCTGTCCTTCGCAAGAGACAGTCGCCTGTCTCTCGGGGTCAGATTTTCTCTGCTGACCTTCTGGTCATTCTCTAATCACACATCTAACATCTTGCACTACAAGTAGCTACGTACCAGTCCTCCAATAGCACTCTGGCCCGACTCCTGCGCTTACCCCCACGCTCACTGGAGGAAACTATAGTGAAACAGGTACTGCTGGTCGGCAGTATGGTTGTCGCCCTGTCCAACATCGCTGTTGCGCAGGGTTCCGAGGTGTACACACGCTGTGGGTCCTGTGGTTCGCACTTCGACTTGGCCGCCGACACGCAGTTGTTCAACTACGAGGCCACGATCTCGGGCGTTACGGGGGCCTATGTGGCGACCCTCGAGGTCTACCACAACGGCGTCCTCAAGGCGTCCGTGCCCCAAGTCGTCGTCGGTTCTCCTCCGATCTACCTCTTCGCCGCCCCCGTGGACATGGCGACGTGGGGATTGAGGGCGGGAGACCAGGTCACGTTCCGACTCAGGGTCGTCCGGCTGGGCGGCGGCCTTCTGTCCTTGCACACAACGATTGGAGACGTGGTTCCCGCCGAGTGAGAGTCGACCAACGAATAGGCATCGAACCCCTACACCGCCGGAAGAGCCGCGCACCTGGACCCCACAGGGCTCTTCCGGCGTATTTTTTTCCCCGTCGCGGCCCCCGGCCGGCCCGATGCCCGCGGCGCCAACCCCTCTAGGGAATAATTGAATTATCTGTCCCAATTTGGGACGAATTCGCTTGACTTCACATTTTTCAAGGATACCCTTAGGCTCACCGAGAGAGAGAGGAGGGGAGTCTCCGAAACGCTGGAGACAGGATGACCGGATCGAACGGGGGCGAGGACCATGTCGTGCCGCATCCCGGCGCACGTCCTCATCTGGGGGATTTCACCATGAGTTCTTTCGCGCGCACCGCCGACCCCGCCTGGATCGCGCAACCCTTCGAGCGCGCGTTCGACGAGATGGTCGACACCCTCCAGAAGCGCGAAGTCGAACTGCACGCCGCGGAAGAGCGCTATCGCTCGATGGTGGAAGCCATTCCCGCCCTCGTCTACGCCGTCCGCCCCGACGCCGTCTTTTCCACCAGCTACATCAGCCCTTACGTCGAAAAGCTGCTCGGCGTCTCGCCCTCCGTATGGATGGCCGACCTCGACTCCTGGCCCCGCCGGATCCATCCCGAGGATTGCGAACGCGTCCTCGCCGAATGGAGGCGCGGGATCTCCGACCGCGGCGCCTCCTCCTTCGAATTCCGGATGACCGCCGCAGACGGCCGCGTCCTCTGGGTCCGCGACACCCGCACCCCTTCCCGCGACGCCGACGGCCGGATCCGGGACATCCGCGGATTCCTCGTGGACATCACCGAGCAGCGGCGCGTCGAAGACCAGCTGCGCCAATCCCAGAAACTCGAAGCGATCGGCCGGCTGGCGGGAGGCATCACGCACGACTTCAACAACGTGTTGACGATCATCACCGGCTATTCCGACCTCCTGCTCAACCGCATCCCGGCCGACAGCAACCTCCGCGAGTCGGTCACCGAGATCAACACCGCAGGGTACCGGGCCGCGGCGCTCACCCGCCAGCTCCTCTCGTTCAGCCGCAAGCAGGAATGCCAGCCGGCCCTCCTCGACCTCAACGGGGTCGTGACCGACCTCGAGTTCATGCTCCGCCGGCTCATCGGCGAAGACGTGGAGCTGCACATCGCCCCGCACGCCACGCTCTCTACGGTCTGCGCCGACCGGAGCCAGGTCGAACAGATCCTCGTCAATCTCGCCGCCAACGCGCGCGACGCCATGCCCGCGGGCGGTCTCCTGACCATCGAGACCCAGAATCTCGAGCTGGACGGCACGTTCAGCCGACTTCACGCGGGGGTCCGGCCGGGTTCGTACGTGCTCCTGGCCGTCACCGATACGGGAGCCGGCATGGACGAGACGACCAAATCCCACCTGTTCGAGCCGTTCTTTACGACGAAGGAACGGGGCCGCGGAACCGGCCTCGGGCTCTCGATCGTCTACGGCATCGTCAAGCAGGCGGGCGGACACATCTGGGTGTACAGCGAGCCCGGGCGCGGTTCCTGCTTCAAGATCTACCTCCCCCAGGTAAACACCTGTGCGCCGGAAGCCGAGACGCCCCCGCCCGTGGCGGAGCGGACTGGCGGCGGCGAGACGGTCCTGGTCGTCGAGGACGAGGACCGGGTGCTCGACCTGGTCAGCCAGGTCCTGTGGAACCACGGGTACCGCGTGCTGCAGGCCAAGGATGGCTCGGCGGCCCTCGCGCTGACCCGGGAATTCAAGGGGACCATCGACGTGATGCTCACCGACTCCGTCATGCCCTACATGAGCGGTCGGGAGCTGGCGCGCCGCCTGGCCGACGTGCGGCCGGGGATGAAGGTGCTTTACATGTCGGGTTATACCGAAGGCTCGGTTGCGAAATCGGGTATGCTGGATTCCGATGAGAAGGACTTCATCCAGAAGCCCTTTTCGGCGGCGGCGCTCGTGAGGAAGATCCGCTCCCTCATCGACGTCCCCGCTCCCAACGGCGGATGATCCGGCGTACCCGGGGTCGCGGCTGATGCATCCCGTCAGAATCCTTGTCGTCGACGACGAGGCTCAAAACCGGCGTTTCATGCGCAGGGTCCTCGAGCCCCTCGGCTACCTGGTCTCCGAAGCGTCCGACGGCGAAGAGGCCCTGGCCTCGGTCTCCCGCGAATCCCCCGACATGATCCTCCTCGACATCCAGATGCCCCGCATGGACGGATACTCCGTCTGCAGGGCGATCAAGAACGACCCCCGGACCCGCCTCGTGCCCGTCGTCGTCGTCACCTCGCTGGACCAGATTCCCGACAAGGTCAAGGCCGTGGAACTGGGGGCCGACGACTACCTGGCCAAGCCGGTGAACATCACGGAGCTCACGACGCGGGTGCGGTCGCTCGTGACCCTCAAGCACTTCACCGACGAGCTCGAGCACTCCTCGCGCGTCTTCGAGGGAATCGCCCTGGTGGTCGAGCGCCGCGACGCCTACACGCATCTGCACGGGAAGCGCATCGGGGAGTACGCCACCCACATCGGGCAGGCCCTCCGGGTGAGCGACGCCGACCTCGGCACGCTGAGGCTCGCGGGAGTTTTCCACGACCTGGGCAAGATCGCCGTCCCTGACGGCATCCTGCACAAGACGGGCCCCCTCACGGCGGAGGAATCCGCCCTGATGAGGGCGCACCCCACGGTGGGCGCCGACCTCGTGCGGCCCATGAAGACCATGGAGCGCGTCCTGCCGCTCATCCGCCACCATCACGAGAAGCTCGACGGCTCCGGCTATCCCGACGGCTGGAGGGGGACGGAGATCCCCCTGCTCGTGCGCATCCTCAGCGTGGTCGACGTCTACGACGCGCTCAACACCAAGCGGCCCTACAAGGAGGCCATCCCCCGGGAGCGCTGCCTCGAGATGATGAGGGAAGAGGCCGCCCGCGGCTGGTGGGACCGGGACGTCCTGGAAACGTTCGCCCGGATCCTCTCGGAACACCCCGAGCCTTCGCCGACCACGACCACCCATTGCTGAGGACCCTGGAGAATCCCCCGGCCCATGAAGATTCTCGTCGCGGACGACGACCGGTTCTCCCTGAGACTGATCGAGACCCTGCTCTCGTCGGACGACTTCGAATTGATCCTCTGCTCGACCGGCGACGAGGCGCTGAGGGCCCTCCAGACCCCACCCGCCCCCCAGATCGCCCTCCTGGACTGGATGATGCCGGGGATGAACGGGATCGACGTCTGCAAGGAGGCGCGGAAGATCCCCGGCCTGTCGACCCACCTCATCCTGCTCACGTCTCGGGACCGGCCCGAGGACCTCGCCGAGGGGCTGGCCGCGGGGGCGGACGACTACATGGTCAAGCCGTTCAACGAATCCGAGCTTCGGACGCGCCTCGCGGTGGGGTCGCGCATCGTGAACCTGCAACGCGGCCTGGCCGACCGCGTGTCCGAGCTGGAGGCGGCCCTGGTTCGGGTGAAGCAGCTCCAGGGCCTGCTCCCGATCTGCAGCTACTGCAAGAAGATCCGCAACGACCAGAACTACTACGAGCAGATCGAAGGCTACCTCATGAAGAACGCGGACGTGAAATTCACCCACGGCATCTGCCCTGAGTGTTTCAAGAAGTTTGCCGAGCGCGAGTTGAACGCCTAGTCAAGACGGGCGCGGTCCTGTTGAATTTGCACCTCCCTAATCCTTACAATCTTCAGACTCTCTATGAGCGCCGTACTGGAGATGCCCGCGCTGGTCCTGAACCGGGGATGGGTCCCCATCCGGACGACCTCGGTGCGGGACGCCTTCTGCCTGATGGTCCGGGGCGCCGCCCTGGCCGTCGAGCCGGAGTCCTACCGCACGCACGACTTCAAGTCCTGGGCGGAGATCCGCGCCACCGAGCACGAGCCCCACGTCCGGACCGTGAGCCTGAGGCTCCGGGTGCCGGAGGTGATCGTGCTGGCCGTGTACAACAAGGTGCCCGATCGCGACGTGGTCTTCTCGCGGCGCAACCTGTTCAAGCGGGACCGGAACCGCTGCCAGTACTGCGGCGCCCGCCCGGGAACGCCGGAACTGACGATCGACCACCTCGTCCCGAGGTCGCGGGGCGGGACGTCAACCTGGGCCAACTGCGTCCTGGCCTGCGTGCCGTGCAACGCGCGCAAGGCAGACCGGACCCCGTCGGAGGCCGGCCTCACGCTCCGTGCCACCCCCACCAAGCCCGCGTGGAAGCCCCACTTCACGATCCGGGTCGGCGAGTTCCGCCAGGCCTGGAAGGACTTCCTCAGCGACGCCTACTGGAATGTCGAACTGCAGGAGTGAGGCTTCAGACTTCCGACTTCCGACTTCAGGCTTCAGTCCGAACCCCCAACGGATCACTCCTGACGGCTGAGCACTCCTCCTGAAGTCTGAGGTCTGAAGTCTGGCAACTCCCAGGTTCCAGCCGCTGTGTCCTTACCTGACACATCTTCCTTGTATCAATAACCTGTCAATCAACCCTCTCTCACGGCCGGGTGGACTTCCCCCCCACCCGGCCATTTTTCATTTCCCATGGCGGCCACATCCGGGCGTCGTTGTATAACTTGTGCGGACGCGGAGTGTATAATCCGCTTCCACGGACGGAGGCAAGCCAGATGACGAGAACCATGGCCGCGCTTATCGCGACGCTGCTCATCCTGCCCGGCGCGTCGCCGCAGGACGATGCGAAATCCGACAAGGAAAAGGCCAAGGAAGAGGCCAAGAAGAAGGACGAGGACGCCAAGGCCGCCCTCAAGGGCTACCGGGACATGCTCGCCAAGGCGAAGTCGCCGGACGACGTCATCGAAGCGATCCAGAAGCTGGAAACCGCCGAGCCCCACCCGATGATCCGGGCGGAGTTCACGCGGGTCCTCGAGAACGACCGGTCCATCGACGTCCGGATCGCCGCGGCCTCCGCCCTGGGGAAGTTCAAGAAGGACATCGCGGCCTGCGACGTCCTCCTCAACAACGCCCGGACCCAGAAGGAAGACAGCGTCAAGAAGAAGTGCATCCAGAGGTTCGGCGCCATCGCCCCCTTCAGAAAGTCCGAGGATCTCAAGCGGTTCTTCCACGATGAGAACAACGAGATCGTCAAGGAAGCGCTGGACGCGATCAAGGACATCAACAGCGTCCGGATGCTCAGGCCCCTGATCGACCTGCTCGGGGAGCTGGAACAGATCAAGGAAGACAAGGGCGATTCCGGCGGCGGCCCGCCGCTCCCCGGCGTTCCCCAGGGCGACTCCAGCAACAACCAGCGCCTGAAGCGGAAGCGGGAACTGACCGATCCGACGCGCACGGCGATCAACCACCTGTGGAGGAAGTACGACTCCAAGACGAAGCTGAATGACTACACCACCGCCAACTCGCAGCTCCAGCGCAACAAGACGCACCTGATGAAGCTCCAGGACGCGGAGGACCGCGAGGACAAGGGGATCAAGCCCGAGGCGCCTGGCGAAACGAAAGACGCCAAGGACGGCAAGGAGATCAAGTAGGAGGCGGGCGCCTCCTTCTTCCGGCTCCCGGTCCCCCACGGACCGGTCACTTCGCTGACACCCAAGCCTCAATCGCTATAGTGAAGCGATGGGGCTTCGACGGCGCATCGTCCTTCCATTCGTCGCCCTCTTCACCCTCGCCTTCGGAGCCACGGCGGCCGCCATCCTCGCCGTCGCGTCCCAGTCGGTCGAAGAGAACCTCCTCGACCGGGTTCAGAGTCTCGACGACCTCATCCAGAAAGTCGACCGCATCACCGAGTTCCCCACGTACGCGGTGTACTTGAAAACCGTATACCGGGCCGACCTCGCCGTCCTCCGCCAAGGCGAACCGACCCCCTTCTGCACGCTTCCGGATGGACTCGCCAGGCAGCTGCGGGACTTCCGCCCGCCCGAACGGACGTTCGTGCCGTGGAACGGGTTCCTCGCCCTTCGGCACGGCGACTGCTTCCTCTTCTTTCCGCCGGGCGTGCTCGCCGACCAGAAGCGCGCGGTCATCGTTCCGGTGCTCTGGGTCGCGGGGGCGGGCCTCGGCGTGGTGATCCTCGCGGGGATCGTCCTGGGACATTCCATCGCCCGGCCCATCGAGGAACTCGCCTCCCGGGCGCGCAGCCTCACCGGCCGGGGCGATGAGACGCTCGGTCCCGCCAAGGGCGGAGGCCCCGAGCTCGCCCAGCTGGTGGACGCGCTCAACCGGATGCTCGACACGCTCCGCCGCTCGGAGCGGCTCGCCGTGATGGGCCGCCTCGCCGCGGGCGTCGCGCACGAGATCAAGAACCCGCTCTCCGCGATGAAGATGACCGTCCAGATGCTCCGGGAGGAGAAGCCGGCGGGAGAGCGGGAGCCGTTCGACCTGATCTTGCGCGAGATCGAGCGGCTCGACCTCGTGGCGTCGGAACTCTCCGCGGCCGCCCGCCCGGGACCGCCGGTCCGCGAACCCGTCCGCCTCGACCGTGCCGTGGGCGACGTGCTCGACCTGCTCGCCCGGCAGCTGGGCCACCTCCGGGTCGAACTCGAGCGGAGGATCGACGCGCCCGCTGAGGTGACGGGTGATGGCGACCGCCTCAAGCGGGCCGCGATGAACCTCGTCCTGAACGGCGCGCAGGCGATGCCGCAAGGCGGGCGCCTGACCGTCGCGCTGGAGCGGGCCGGCGGCCGCGTGCGGTTCACGGTTTCCGACACCGGCACCGGCGTCCCCCCGGACCTGCGCGACCGGATCTTCGAGCCCTTTGTCACGGGACGGCCCGACGGCGTCGGCCTTGGCCTCACCCTGACCAAGCGCATCGTCGAGGATCATGGCGGGCGCATCGGATTCGAGAGCTCGGACCGCGGTTCGACCTTCTGGATCGAACTGCCTGAAGTACAGGTAGGATAGGCGGCCGCATGGGCACGGTCCTGGTCGTCGACGACGAACACTCCATCACGTGGGCCTTCGAGAAATTCCTCACGTCGCTCGGCCACTCGGTCCGGACGGCCCCGACGGCGGAGCAGGGACTGGAAATCGCCCGCCGCGAACCGCCCGACCTGATCATCCTCGACGTCAAGCTCCCGGGCATGGACGGGCTGGCGGCGCTCGAGGAGATCCGGAAGATGAACCCCGGCGCCCGGGTGATCGTCATCACCGCGCACGGAACGCTGGAGACCGCCGTGCGCGCGGTGAAGCTCGGGGCGGTGGATTACCTGGCCAAGCCGGTCGACCTCGCGAAAGCGCGGAAGCTGATCGAGTCGGCCCTGTCGGGTCCACCGGCAAGCCGGGAAGTGGAGCGCTTGCGCGGCGGCCCGCCGTTCGGCGGCCTCGTCGGGCGGACCCCGGCGATGCAGGAGGTCTTCCGGAAGGTCGCGGCCGTGTGCGAGAGCGACGCCGCCGTGCTTTTCTCGGGGGAGAGCGGCACGGGAAAGGAGCTGCTCGCGCGCGCGCTCCATACCGCCGGCCGGAGGTCGAACGGCCCCTTCGAGCCGGTCAATTGCGCGGCGATCCCCGACACCCTCCTCGAGAGCGAACTCTTCGGTCACGAGAAAGGGGCGTTCACGGGGGCCCACCGGCAGAAACAGGGCAAGTGCGAGATCGCGGACGGCGGCACGCTCTTCCTGGACGAGATCGGCGACATCCCGGTCGCGACCCAGGTGAAGCTCCTCCGGTTTCTCGAGGACAAGACGTTCTCACGCGTGGGCGGCACGGAGCGCGTGACCGTGGACGCGCGGATCCTCTCCGCGACGAACAGCGATCTCGAGGCGAAGGTCGCCTCGGGCGCCTTCCGGGAAGACCTGTTCTTCCGGCTGAACGTCGTCCGGATCGAGATCCCGCCGCTGCGGGACCGGCGCGACGACATTCCCCCCCTGGTCGCCCACTTCATCGAGCAGTGGGGGGCGGAGGGGATCAGCCAGGAGGCTCTCGAGATCCTCCGGAACTACGCCTGGCCCGGCAACGTGCGCGAGCTCCGGAACGCGATCGAGCGGGGCGTCGTCCTGTCGCGCAAGCGGACGATCCAGGCCGAGCATCTCCCGGAATCGGTGCTGAGGCCGAGAAGCCTGGGCGGGGCCGGCACGGACGGCCGGGTCGCGGAGGTCGTCGACGAGATCGCGCTGTCGCCCAGCGCGCCGCGGACGGGTCTCTATCGCCTGGTCGAGGAGAAGTGGGAGCGGGCGCTCCTGCGCCGGGCGCTGGAAATGACCGGGGGCAACCAGGTCCG
>DASRJF010000217.1:0-4759 GCA_035649615.1 Planctomycetota bacterium
GCCCCCGTCATCAGGTCGACGGTCTTCTGCGTCTTCGGGAACGTGAGCACGTCGCGGATGTTGTCGAGGCCGAGCGCGAGCATCGCCATGCGGTCGATGCCCAGCGCGATCCCGCCGTGCGGCGGCGCGCCGAACTCGAACGCGGAAAGCAGGAACCCGAACCGGTCCTTGAGATAGTCCTCGGAGAGTCCGAGCAGCTTGAAGATCCGGTGCTGGATGTCGCGGCGATGGATCCGGATCGAGCCCCCGCCGAGCTCGACGCCGTTCAGGACGAGGTCGTAGGCCTTGGCCTTCACCGCCAGGGGTTCCTTCTCGAGCCGCTCGAGGTCCTCGTCCTTGGGGCTCGTGAACGGGTGATGGCGCGCGCCGATCCCCTCTTCGGTTTTTTCGAACATCGGGAACTCGACGACCCAGCAGAATTTGAACTCGCCCGGCTTCAGGACGCCGAGCTTCTCCGCGAGGTGTCCGCGCAGCGCGCCCAGGACCGTCGCGACTTTCTCCGCTTCGTCCGCGACCAGGAAGAGCATGTCGCCGGCCTTCGCGCCGGAAGAGGAAAGCAGCGCCGCGATCTCCTTCTCGCCCAGGAACTTGACGATGCCTCCCGCGAGCTTGCCCCCCTCCTCGACCTTCAGCTGGACCAGCCCCTTCGCGCCGAGCCCCTTCGCGAACGTCTCGAGCACGTCGGTTTCCTTGCGCGAGAATTTCGCCGCGCCCGGTCCGGTCAGGCCGCGCACGGCGCCCGTCTTCGCCGCTTCGGAGAAGACTTTGAATCCGGATCCCGCGACAGCGGTGGTCACGTCCCAGATCTTCATCCCGTAGCGGAGGTCGGGCTTGTCGACGCCGTACAGGCGCATCGACTCCTCGAACGCGATCCGTTCGAACGGGACCGCAACCTCGACGTCGAGCACCTTCTTCCAGACGTGGCGGACCGTCTCCTCGATGACCGACATCACGTCGTCCGGCTGGACGAACGACATCTCGAGGTCGAGCTGCGTGAACTCGAGCTGGCGGTCCGCGCGCAGGTCCTCGTCGCGGAAGCATCGCGCGATCTGGAAGTAGCGGTCGTACCCCGCGACCATGTAGAGCTGCTTGAAGATCTGCGGCGACTCCGCGAGCGCGAAGAACTTCCCCGGGAAGAGGCGGCTCGGCGCGATGAAATTGCGCGCCCCGCCGGGGGTGAACTTCACGAGGATCGGCGTCTCGATGTCGAGGAACCCCTGGCGGTCCATCGACTCGCGGATCGCGTGCGTGATCTTGTGGCGCGTCACGATGTTCTTCTGCATCGACGGCCGGCGGAGGTCGAGGTAGCGGTACTGGAGCCGCGTCTCCTCCGAGACGTTCAGGTAGTCGCTGACCTCGAACGGCGGCGTCTTCGCCTCGTTGAGGATCTCGAGCTCGTGGACGTCGATCTCGATCTCGCCCGTCGGGACCTTCGGGTTGATCGTGTCGGCGTCCCGCTTGCGGACGACGCCCTTCACGGCGACGACGAACTCCGCCTTGAGCTGGTCGGCGGCGGCGACGAGCCGGCTCGCGCGGTCCGGGCTGAAGAGCACCTGCGTGCGGCCCGAGCGGTCGCGCAGCTCGACGAAGATCAGGTTCCCGAAGTTGCGCCGGGCGGCGACCCAGCCGTTCAGGATGACGGTCTTGCCTTCATCCGCGGCGCGCAATTCGCCGCACGCGTGCGTTCGCTTGAGTGTCCACATGTTCGTTTCTCGGTAAGGACTTCAGTCTTCAGACTGCAGACTTCGGTTTCTCTCTGAAGTCTGTAGTCTTCAGTCTGAAGTCTCACCTCACAATCACTCCTGGATATCCAACCGCCCGGTCGGCCCGCGGTTCATCATCCGCGCTCGTCGCGTACGCGACGATCTCGGCCGACGCGCCCCCGCGGGCCTTCGCGAACGCGAGGAGCGCCGCCGTCGGTCCGACGCCGCACATCGTGACGCCCCGGTCCGCGACCGCCTCCCAGAACGCGTCCTCGTCGAGCCGCGCGAGGGCGTCGAGCACCCACCGGTCCTGCGCGCGCGCCCACTCGACCGGCGGCACGCCGTCCGGCGGCGGGATCCCGTAGCCCTCGCCGCAGTGGGTCAGGTCCGTCGTGGCCACGACCAGCTCGTCGCGCACGACCGACGCGAGCGCCACGCCGAAGCGCGCCAGCTCCTCGCGGCCCGTCTCCTTCCCCTCCCACGCGTTCACCGAAACCGGCGCGATCCGCACGTCGGGCCGCGCCGCCTGCAGGAACGGGACCTGGACTTCGCCCGAATGCTCCCTCGCGAACGCCGCCTCGTCCTCCTCGAGATACGGGGCCGCGTCCCTCAGCCGCCGGACGAGATCCTCCGCGACCCTCGCGTCGCCGAGCGGCGTCCTCCACGCCCCCCGCGGCCACGCGCCGAAGCGCGCCCCGACGCCGCGGTGATTGAACGACAGCAGGACGACGTCCCGCGGCACGGCGATCCGCGCGTACACCGCGCCCGCCACGCGGCCCGAGTAGTCGATCCCGGCGTGCGGCGCGAGCGCGGCCCGCGCGGCCGACGGGGACGACGGGGGCATCAACGCGGCCAGCCGGCGGCGGAGCGCGTCGGCGTCCGCCGGGTAAAAGAGGCCCGCCACCGAGGGAAGCCGCAGGCCCTGCATCGACGCCTCCGCGGGTGACGGTTGTAGCAGACGCGGTGAATTCCGTCGAGCCCGCCATGGCCGCGAAGCGGCGCAGGCGGATATACTGGAACCCGAAATCGAGACCCCTATCTTTGGAACCCGCTAAGGCCAAGGCGTCCGATCCCCTGGTGGGGAAGCAATTCGGCGGGTGCCGCATCGAGAAGCTGATCGGACGGGGCGGCATGGGCGCCGTCTACCTCGCCACCCAGCTCAATCTCGACCGCCCGGTCGCGATCAAGGTCATCGCCCCGGACATCCTCGACGACGACGAATCGCTCCAGAGGCTCTCCCGCGAGGCGAAGATCGTCGCGAACCTCAACCATCCGAACATCGTCCAGCTCCATTTCACGGGCAAGGAACTCAATTACCCCTACCTCGTCATGGAGTACGTGGACGGCCAGTCCCTGGGGAGCCTGCTGCGCTCCAAGGGGAAGATCAGCGTGCCCTCCGCCTGCGACGTCATGCTGCAGGTGGGCTTCGCGCTCGAGGCGGCGGCCGCGGTCGGCGTCGTCCATCGCGACATCAAGCCCGACAACATCCTGATCACGCCGGACGGTCGCGTGAAGGTGACCGACTTCGGCCTCGCCCGGCGGTCCGACGACCTGTCGCGCCTCACGCTGACCGGACAGTCCCTCGGCACCCCGCACTACATGAGCCCCGAGCAGTGCGAGGGGCACAAGATGGACATCCGGTCGGACATCTACTCCCTCGGCATCTCGTTCTGGCAGTGCCTCGCGGGGTTCCTCCCGTTCGACGGCGAGACTCCGTTCGCCATCCTGTTGAAGCAGGTCCACGAGAAGCTTCCCGACATCCGGGTCGTGAGCCCGGACGTGCCGAAGGAGGTCGCGGAGATCATCGCGTCCATGACGGCCAAGGATCTCGCGACGCGGATGGCCGAACCCGGGGAGATCGTGCGCGGCCTGAAGCAGTACATGGCCGGGCCGGACGTGAAGCGGGAAAAGCTCAAGGCGCAAAGCCGGACGCTGGGGGGCGACACCGGCCCGCCCAGCCCCGCCCCGTTCGACTCCGATCCCGGCGGCATCGGGGCGCTCTCCAGCCAGGCGTACCGGGAGACGAACATCGGGATGAAGGCGCTGGAACTCCAGGTGCCGGGGGCGCCCCCCCTCGCGCCTGCGGGAGCCGCGGGAGGCAAGCTCCAGAAGCCGGGACCCGCGCCGCCCCTGGACGCGACCGAGGTCATACCTCCCCCGGGCACCGGCGCCCGGTCGAGCCGGCGGAAGTTCATCATCGCGGCGGCCGCGGGCGCGGTCGTGGCGGGCACCGGGATCGCCGGGCTCCTCCTCTCGAGGCCGAGGGTGAAGCCCCCTCCCACGATGGTCTTCACGCTGCGCCGGACGATCATCGGGCACACGAACGCGGTGAAAGCGGTCACGTTCTCCCCGCATGGCGACTTCCTGGCCTCCGGCGGCGCCGACAAGACGGTCCGCCTCTGGAAGGAATCGAACGGGCTGCAGGTCTTCAGCCTCGCCGGGCACTCCAAGATGATCACGGCGGTCCACTGGAGCCCCGACTCGGACGTGCTCATCAGCGCGGGCCTCGACTGGTCCATCCGGCTCTGGGACACGGCCACCGGAAGGGAGATCCGCCAGCTCGGCCCGCCCGGCCACACGAACACGGTCACGTCGCTCGCGGTCAGCCCCGACGGCGAGTCGCTCGTCTCCGGAAGCATGGACCAGAGCGTGATGCTGTGGGACTTGAGGAAGGGGACGCCGCGGCGTCCGCCGCTGAAGGTCCACACGGGCATGGTGACGTGCGTCGACTTCCGCTCGGACAACTCGGTCTTCGCCAGCGGGGGCGCCGACCGCCGGGTCCTGCTGTGGTCCGTGGAGAACCCCAAGGAATTCGAGACCTGCTATCCGCAGGCCTCGATGGTGACCGCCCTCGCCTTCAGCCCGGACGGGCAGAGCCTGGCGACGGCGGGCCAGGATCACAAGATCCACCTGCTGAACTCGTCGACGCGCGAGGTGCTGCGGACGCTCGAGGGCCACGAGAAGAGCGTCCTCGCGCTCGCGTTCTCCGCCGACGGCCGCTACCTCGCGTCGGGCAGCGCGGACGGCTCCGTGCGCCTCTGGGACACGGACCGGGG
>DASRJF010000218.1:0-3924 GCA_035649615.1 Planctomycetota bacterium
CTTCAATGACCCGAGAACAGATTCAGCGATGTCTTCCCCGGCTCGATCAACACCTTGGACCCCGGACTCCGGATCACCTTGGACCTCGAACTCTGGATCACCTAGGACCCCGGACTCTGCATCACCTTGGACCCCGGACTCCGGATCACCTTGGACCCCGGACTCCGGATCACCTTGGACCCCGGACTCTGGATCACTTAGGACCCCGGACTCCGGATCACCTTGGACCTTGAACTCAGGACTCTATAGAATCTTCCCCCATGCCCTCCGAAAAACCCAAGCCCAAGTTCGAAGAGAGCCTCAAGGCCGTCGAAGATGTCGTCAAGGCGCTCGAGTCGGGCAAGCTGGGCCTCGAGGAATCGCTGGAGAAGTACGAGGCGGGGATCTCCGCGCTCCGGAGCTGCTACAAGATCCTCGAAGAGGCCGAGCGGAAGATCCAGATCCTCGTGAAAGAGAAGGACGGCACGCTGACCGCGAAGGACTTGGACTCCGACTCGAAGCCTCCCCGCAAGAAGGCGGACGTCTCTTGATCGTCCTGCATTCCCCGGTAGAAACCCGCCTCGCCTCGCTCGCCCGCGCCGTGGATCGCTCCCTTGACCGCTACCTGCCCCCGGCGACCCGCCCGCCCGCGCGGCTCCACGAGGCGATGCGCTACAGCGTCTTCGGCGGCGGGAAGCGGCTGCGCCCCGGCCTGGCGATCCTCGCGTGCGAGGCGCTCGGAGGCGCGCGGGCCGCGGTCCTGCCCGGCGCGTGCGCCCTCGAGATGATCCACACGTACTCCCTGATCCACGACGACCTTCCCTCCATGGACGACGACGACTTCCGGCGCGGCCGGCCGTCGTGCCACCGCGCGTTCGACGAGGCGACCGCGATCCTCGCCGGCGACGCGCTCCAGGCGGAGGCCTTCGGCACGATCGCGCGCCACGTCCGTCGCCCCGCCCTCGCCGCGGCGCTCGCGGCGGAGCTCGCGGAGGCCGCGGGCGCCTCGGGCATGGTCGGCGGCCAGGTCCTGGATATCGCCGGCTCGTCGAAGTCGGACGAGGCGGCCCTGGAGCGGATCCACCGGATGAAGACGGCCGCGATGTTCCGCGCGGCGGCGCGCATGGGCGCGCTCAGCGCCGGCGCCCCGCCCGCCAAGGTGAAGGGCCTCGGCGTCTTCGGGGAAAGGCTCGGCCTTGCCTTCCAGATCGTCGACGATATATTGGACGTGTCCGGCACGGCGGGCGAACTGGGGAAGACGCCGGGCAAGGATACAGCCCAAGACAAAGCCACCTATCCCGCCCTGTTTGGCGTCGAAGCATCCCGCCGGCGCGCGGAGCTCCTGAAGCGGGAGGCGTTGAAGGCGGTCTCCCCCTTGGGCCGGAAGGCGGGCGCCCTCGTCGGGCTCGCGGAGTTCATCGTGGGAAGGACCCGGTGACAGTTGTCAGATGTCAGACTTCAGACTTCAGTAGGGGGGAGACCCCCGAAACGACCGGTAGACTGATTGCTGAATACGGTGACCAGTCCTATCTTTCTGAAGTCTGAAGCCTGAAGTCTGAAGTCTGGGAAGACCCATGCTCGAACGAATCAACTCCGTCAACGACATCCACAAGCTCTCCCAGCAGGAGCTTCCTGAACTCGCGCAGGACATCCGGAAGCTCATCATGGACGTCGTCCAGAAGACCGGCGGCCATCTCGGGTCGAACCTCGGCGTCGTCGACCTGACGCTGGCCCTCCACCATGTCTTCGACCTCAAGCGGGACCTCATCGTCTGGGACGGCAGCTACCAGACCTACACGCACAAGATCCTCACGGGCCGCAAGGACCGGTTCTCGACGCTCCGCCAGATGGGCGGCCTGTGCGGCTTCGGATGGAAGCCCGAGAGCCCCTACGACCCGTTCAACTTCGGCCACGTCGGGACGGGACTCGCCGCCGCGTACGGCGTCTCCGTCGCGGACGGCAAGCTCGGCCGCGCGCGCAAGGTGATCGCGTACATCGGGGACGGCTCGATGACCTCCGGCGTCGCGTACGAGGCGCTGAACAACATCGGCCACTCGAAGCGCAACATCCTCGTCGTCCTGAACGACAACGGCTTCTCGATCGCCCCCACCGTCGGGGCGCTGAACAAGTACTTCACGGAGCTCCGCACGGCGCCGCTCTACAACGAGGCGAAGCGCGAGATCCACAAGATCCTGGAGAAGATCCCGCTCGGCCACACCGTCGAGTCGATCCTCGACGGCGCGCGGCGCGGCCTCAAGCAGGCGCTCTTCCCGAACATCTTCACGGCGTTCGGGTTCCAGTACTACGGGCCCGTGGACGGCCACGACGTCAAGCACCTCGTCGACGTGCTCCACAAGGTGAAGACCATCGAGGGCCCGGTCCTCCTCCACCTCGTGACCAAGAAGGGACAGGGCCATCCGGACGCCGACCACGACCCCTTCGGCGTCCACAAGCCCGCCGAGCCGAAACCGCCCGCGGCCAAGGTGGAACCC
This sequence comes from Planctomycetota bacterium, assembly GCA_035649615.1. Classification (GTDB taxonomy): domain Bacteria; phylum Planctomycetota; class MHYJ01; order MHYJ01; family JACPRB01; genus DASRJF01. The sequence continues at coordinate 2,472 of DASRJF010000218.1, forward strand.
GAGGGGAAGCCGCCGCCGATCGCCTCGAAGTCCTACACGCGCGCCTTCGTCGACGCGTCGATCGCCCTCGCGGCCAAGGATCCGCGGATCGTCGGGATCACCGCGGCGATGCCGGACGGGACGGGGATCCTGGAGTTCGGCCAGGCGTATCCCGACCGGGCGTACGACGTGGGCATCAGCGAGCAGTGCGCGATCTCGTTCGCGGCGGGACTCGCGCAGGCGGGGCTGCGGCCGCTCGTCGCCATCTACTCGACGTTCGTCCAGCGCGCCTACGACATGATCTTCCAGGAGATGTGCCTCAACAATCTCCCGGTGACGCTCGTGCTCGACCGGGCGGGAATCGCGGGCGAGGACGGGCCCACGCACCACGGGAATTTCGACATCGCGTTCTGCCGCACGCTGCCGAATATCACGCTCATGGCGCCGAAGGACGAGGTCGAGCTGCGGCGCATGCTCGAGTTCGCGCTGGCCCATCCGGGTCCGGTCGCGATCCGCATCCCGCGCGAGAACGTCCCCGACCTGGGCTACTGGAGCCCGCCGGACACGCCGATCAAGCTCGGGCGCGGCGAGATCCTGGCCGAGGGCAAGGACGGCGCGATCCTGGGGTACGGCGTCATGACGGCGAAGGCGCTCCAGGCGCGCGAGATCCTCAAGCGGACGGGGATCGAGGTGACGGTCGCCAACGGGCGCTTCGCGAAGCCCGTGGACGCGGAGCTCGCGGCCGACCTGGCGCGGCGCCACCCGTTCGTCCTGACGCTGGAGGACCACGCGATCCTCGGCGGGTTCGGGTCGGCGGTCGCGGAGACGCTGGCCATCCGCAACGAAGAGGCCGGCAAGATCAAGATCCACGGGATTCCGGACCGCTTCCTGCAGCACGCGAGCCGCAAGGAATTGCAGAAGCACCTGCACCTGGATCCGGACGGGATCGCCGACGCGGTGCGGATGCTGGCCGCGGGCCACCCCACGCCCGCGCCCGATGACCGGCCCGGTCCGGTGTTTACGGACGGACGCGCTCAGTAGCCTCCACGCAGACCTCGCGGCCGGGAGCCGGATGTCACTTGCGGCGGATTCCGGTCCTACCCTTGGTGATCGTCGCGGGCGGAGTCCACTTGAATCCGACCCGGGTCCCTTCGTTGGCCTTCGGGCCCAGCTCGAGTCGGTAGATGAGGCCGTACGGCAGGACGTTCAGCGCGAGCTCGCACGTGTCGGTGGCTTCCTTGTAGCCGCGCACGACCATGAAGGCGTCGCCCAGTTCCACGATCTCGCACACGTCGAACATCGTCCCATCGGACAGGTAGAGCGTCAGTTTCTGCGCGCTCTTCCCCCCGCGTTCGACGATCTGCTCGAACGCCGACTTGAAGAAGAGGCTGTCGAAGGGGGGCGCCGCCGCGGAGGACTCGCCGATGAAGTGGATGCTCATGGGGGAGGATTATACAGATTGTGGATTGTGGAT
>DASRJF010000219.1:0-6037 GCA_035649615.1 Planctomycetota bacterium
GCGACCTGGATGATCCCCTGCAGGAACTGGCCCGTCGGCGACTTGTGGCCCGCCGCGTGCCACAAGGCCTCCAGCGCCTCGTGGCACTCCCACCAGTACGCGAAGTTGTAGAGGTCGATCCCGTGCAGGTAGAGATCGTTCTCCCTCCACTTCGCGGGATCGGGCGGAGGCGGTTTGGGCTCCGCCGTTCCGTAGGCATGCCCCTGGGGATCGCGCCTCGGATGCGGATTCCTTCCCGGGACGAACCGGTAGCGGGGGAAGGGCATGCTCCCGTACCTCGGCCAGTTCGGGTCCGGCGGTTCGGGCTCCGTGAGGCGCGATTCGTGAGTCGTGATGCGTTCCTAGTGATGGCGTCGAAATCAGGTTTTCGCAATAATACCCGTCCACCTTCAAGCAACTGGAGGATTCCCCGCATGGCCGAGACTTACCGCGTCAAGATGACGGCGTACGAAGAGGTCAACTGGCAGTACACGAAGGCGGCCGATCTCCTCGGCATCCCCGAGCAGTACAAGTCGATCATGCGCAACTGCTACCGGGAGCTGAAGGTCCAGATCCCGCTGCGGCGCGACACCGGAAAGCTCGAGGAGTACTTCGGCTTCCGCGTCCAGCACAACGGCGCCCGCGGGCCCTACAAGGGCGGCATCCGCTACCACCCGACCGTCAACCTCGACGAGATCCGCGCGCTCGCTTCCCTCATGACGTGGAAAACCGCGCTCGTCGACATTCCCTTCGGCGGCGCCAAGGGCGGCGTCAACTGCGACCCGCACTCGATGACCGACAACGAGCTCCAGTACCTGACGCGCACGTTCACCCGCAAGATCGATATGGCCCTCGGCATCTACCGCGACATTCCCGCGCCCGACGTCAACACGAACGCGAAAGTCATGGCGTGGATGCTGGACGAGTACGGCCGCAAGAACGGCTACACGCCCGCGATCGTCACGGGCAAACCCATCGCCCTCGGCGGCTCGCAGGGGCGCGAGTCGGCCACCGGACTCGGCGTCTGCTTCATCGCCCAGCGCGCCTGCCGCGACTTCAAGATCCCGCTCTCCGGCGCGAGGGTCGTCATCCAGGGCTTCGGCAACGTCGGCTCGTGGGCCGCGAAGTACCTCGCCGACGCGGGCGCGAAGGTCATCGCGATCGCCGATGCCGAGGCGGGGCTGATCAACAAGGACGGGATCGACATTCCCGAGCTGATCCAGCACGTCCGGGACCGGAAGACCATCGTGGGCTACCCGAAGGGGGACAACCTGCCCAAGGACCAGATCTTCTCCGTGCCCTGCGACATCCTGATCCCGGCCGCGCTCAACGGCGTCCTGACGGAAACGACGGTGGGGCCCGTCCAGGCGAAGCTCATCATCGAAGGCGCGAACAACCCGATCAACCCGCACGCGGACCACATCCTCAAGGAGCGCGGGATCCCCGTCGTGCCCGACATCCTCGCGAACGCCGGCGGCGTGACGGTGTCGTACTTCGAGTGGACCCAGAACCTCCAGCAGTTCTACTGGGAGGAGAAGGAAGTCCATACGAAGCTCGAGGCGAAGATGGACCGCGCCTACAACGAGGTCTGGGCCATGTCGCAGAAACACAACGTCCCGCTGCGGATGGCCGCGTTCATGGTGGCCATCAAGAGAGTCCACGACGCCGTGCTGCTCCGGGGTGTGTAGAGGCCGTTGACCGATCAGCCCTGTCTACTCGGGGATCAAGCGGGAGCACGGAGAGGCTCGATCGAACCTCTTGATCCACCCGCGTAACATTTATTTCCGTGGGCTGGAATACCGTCAACCGTAAACAGTCAACAGTCAACGGACCCTAGCTGCCTGGCTTGACCTTTCCCGGTTCGATGAAGAGCGTGTAGATCGCGATCACCAGGATGCACACGACCGCCAGGCCAATCCACACTCCATTCGCCGTCGCGCCGCCCTCGAAAGATCCAAGCCCGGGATTCTGCGATTCGCGCGCCGCGTACTCCCGGAGGCGCGCCCCGGGGATCGGTTGATGATCTTGCATGCTAACGAGACGGATCGCGCCCCCGCGTTTCCTTCGGGGCGATGACGATCGCGAGCCTTTGCGTCGGCTCCCATTCCCGTTCGAAGCCCCCGAGTGAATTGACCGTCAGCCCGCGCGCCGGATCGTGGGTGGCGATGCGGTCCCCGGAGCGGTCGATCCCCACGACGACTTCGTAGTGGGCCACGTCGCCGCCAATCTGGGGCCTGATGACTCCGACCAGCACCGGGCGTCCGTCGCGGAGCTCGCCTTCCAGGTCTTCTAGGGAGGCCGGGACGACAAAGGCTTCGAATCCGCGGGACCGCGCGAAGTCGCGAAGGGCGTCGGCACGCGGCGACGCGAGGGTGGCGGGGTCGAGCTTCTCTCCGAAGAAGCCGAGCACCATGGCCATCGCGGCGGCTCCGCAGTCGCGCTCGGACGCCTGGAGAATCACCGGGACGTCCCGCACGGCATTCCAGCCCGGCTCCGAGAGGACCGACGGATCGGCCGGCCGCGCGGATCCCGTGTACGCCGACACGCAGCCCGCGGCGGCGAGCGCGAGAATCGCCGGAACGATATTTCTCACGGAGGGAGGATATAGGTCCGTATTCTCTATGTAAACCGGAGACCCTCCCATGAAGCTCACGTTCCGCCCGGCCCTGCTCGTCCTCGCCACGCTCCTCGTCCTCGGGGCGCGACAGGAAGCGTCCGTCGTCGACAAGATCATCGACGAGGGCCGCAACCGCTCCGAAGTCATGGCGCATCTCGATCACCTGGTGAACAAGATCGGGCCGCGGCTCACGTCGTCCGATCGCCTGACGCAAGCCTGCGAGTGGACGAAGTCGCAGTTCGAGAAGTGGGGACTCAAGAACTGCCGGCTGGAGCAGTGGGGGACCTTCCCCGTCGGCTTCAACCGCGGCCCGTGGTCCGGCAAGATGACCGAGCCCGAGGAGATGGCGCTGACGTTCACGACCGGCTCCTGGACCCCGGGCACGAAGGGGGCGGTGACCGCCGAGGCGATCATGGGCCCGGCCAATGACAAGGAGCTCGAGGAGGTCCGGGACAAGCTGGCCGGGAAATGGGTCCTGACGCCGGGCACGTCGACGGGGCGCGAGTTCAACGAAAAGGTCCGCGACGCTTACGACAAGGCGGGAATCCTCGGCCTGATCCGCGCGGGCGGCGTGGTCAAGAACGACCAGGTCGTCCACACGGGCGGCAGCCAGAACGTGAACATCGACAAGCTCCCGACTCGGTGCAACATCACGCTGCTCCGCAGCCAGTTCGACAAGGTCAAGACGCTGCTCGGCGAGGGCAAGAAGGTCAGCCTCACTTTCGACATCAAGAACGAATTCAAGAAGGGGCCGATCCCGCTCTACAACGTCCTGGCCGAGATCCCCGGCACCGAGAAGCCGCAGGAGATGGTCATCGTCGGCGGGCACATCGATTCCTGGGACGGCGCGACCGGCACGACCGACAACGGCACGGGAACGTGCACGACGCTCGAGGCGGCGCGGCTCCTCATGAAGGTCGGCGCGAAACCGAAGCGCACGATCCGGTTCATGCTCTGGAGCGGCGAAGAGCAGGGCTTGCTCGGCTCGGCGGCGTACGTCCGGGACCACCCCGAGGAGAACGCCCGAGTCTCAGCGGTGCTGGTCCACGACATGGGCACCCATTACGTGACGGGCATCCCCGCGACCAAGCCCATGGTTCCGATCTTCGAGAAGGTGTTCGAGAAGGTGCTGACGTTGAACGCGGAGATGCCCTTCAAGATCCGGGAAGTCGCGGGACTGCCCGGGGGCGGCAGCGACCACCAGTCGTACCTCGCGGCCGGCGTGCCGGGCCTTTTCTGGGACCAGCAGTCGAAGGAGAACACGTTCTACGCGCGGACCCACCACACGCAGTTCGACACGTACGAAGCCGCCGTGAAGGAATACCAGCAGCACACCTCGACGGTCGTGGCGATCGCCGCCTACGGCATCGCCAACCTCGACGCCCTGCTCCCCAGGGACGGGCTGAGGGCGCGAGGCGGACGCCGCATCCTGGGAATCGACACGAAGGAAGACGGGGTGACGGTTTCGTCGGTCTCCGAGGACAGCGCGGCGGAACGGGCGGGCCTCAAGGAAGGCGACAAGATCGTCAAGCTCGGCGGCAAGGAGGTCAAGAACAACGAAGAGCTCGTCAAGCTGATCCAGGAGGCGGAGCAGAAGACGGCCCTCCTGGTCCTCCGGGCCGGCCAGGAAGTGGAACTGAAAGTCGCCTGGGACCGCCAGGCGGGGTTCAGGACCGGCGAAGACGGGCTCACGGTGAGCCGGGTCGTCGACAACACGCCCGCCTCGAAGGCGGGATTGAAAGTGGACGACAAGGTCCTCAAGGTCGACGGCAAGGAAGTGGCGGACTTCAACGCCATCCGCGCCGCGCTGCGGGACGGCCCCAAGAAGATCAAGATCCGCATCCGGCGCGCCGACAAGGAGATGGATCTCGACGTCGAGTTTGACTGGTAGGGCGCCCCTCGGGAATCCACTTAGGAATTGTGGAGCCCATCTGGGGTCGTGTTATAATCCGTATCCATGCCTGACCCCGCCTCGGACAAACCGCGCAAGGGCGCCGTCGGGGACCAGACCAGCCAGCGGTGCGTCGGCTGCGGCGAGATGTACTCCCAGGACTCCGCCTCCAAGCACGCCGACTGCCAGGACTACTCGATGGCGAAGTTCTCGACGCCCGCGCCCGCGCCGGCGGAGTCGGACCGCACGATCGTCTACTCGGAATCGAACGTCCAGAAGTCCAACCCCATGCCCGAGGCGGCGACCAAGCGGAAGGCGGGCGACCCCAACTGGCCCGAGGAAGTGCGCGTCGCCGCGCGCGAACCCAAAAATCTTTTGAACCAGTACATCCTGGTCGCCCAGATCGGCAAGGGCGGCATGGGCACGGTCTGGAAGGCGTTCGACCGGTCCCTCCTGCGGTGGGTCGCGATCAAGTTCCTGACGACCACCGACGGGAACGAGGAGGGCGTCCTCCGGTTCAAGCGCGAGGCCCAGCTCGCCGGCGGCCTGCGCCATCCGAACATCGCCCCGATCTACGAGGTCGGCGAGGCGCGAGGCCAGCACTTCATCGCGATGGAGTTCATCGACGGCGCGTCGATGGCGAACGCCCAGCTGCCGATCAAGGACATGATCGAGATCTTCATCAAGGTCGCCCACGGCATCGAGGCCGCGCACAAGAAGGGCGTCATCCACCGCGACCTGAAGCCGCAGAACATCATGCTGACGAGCGACAACTGGCCCTACGTCATGGACTTCGGCCTCGCCAAGGCCCTGCGCGGGGACAGCTCGCTGTCGGTCACCGGCGCGGTCATGGGAACCCCCGCGTACATGCCCCCCGAGCAGGCCCAGGGCAAGCTCGACCTCATCGACCACCAGAGCGACGTCTATTCGCTCGGCGCCACGATGTACGCGATCCTGAGCCGCAAGACGCCGTTCCAGGCCGAGACCGCGATGGACATCCTCATGAAGGTCTGCAACGAGGAGCCCATCCCGCCCCGCAAGCACAACGCCGAGATCCCTCCCGACGTCGAGACGATCATCCTCAAGGCGATGCAGAAGAAGAAAGAGGACCGGTACGGCTCGTCGCAGGACCTCGCGGACGACCTGAAGCGGTACATCGCCCACGAGGACATCCAGGCGACGCGGCCCGGGCTCTTCACGCACGTGATGCGCAAGGCGAAGCGCAACAAGTCCATGGTGATCGCGATCGCCGTGGTCCTGATCGCGGTCGGCGTCGTCGGCGCGGTCGTGCTCAGGGGCGGACCGCCGAATAATCAACGCGATCCCAGCCTGCCGGGCGAGTCGGACGCCGACCGCAAGGCCCGGGAAAATTGGGAGAGCGACTGGCAGGCCATGAAGGGCGACCTCGGCTACGACGAGTGGAAGCAGGGCCAGGATCCGAAACTGGCCGACAAGGCCGCCGCCCACCTGAAGGAGATCGGGGACAAGAAGGTGCAGACGGCGACCCTGGATTCGCTCGTGATCCGGTGGTTCCAGGAAGAGGTGGCCGA
>DASRJF010000220.1:0-23534 GCA_035649615.1 Planctomycetota bacterium
GGCGCAGCAAGCCGTGAAGCGCGCGGTCGACGCGCTCCCCGAGGGCGAGCGCCTGTGCCTCGTGCTCTCCGAGTACAACGGACTCAAGTACGCGGAGATCTCGGAGGTGCTGGGGATTCCGGTGGGCACCGTGAAGTCCCGGATTTTCAGCGCCGTGCAGCGGCTGAAGGTCGCGCTCAAGGATCACAAGTCCTGAGGAAGATGATTCGCGATTGGCGATTGGAGGATGCTGGGGCAATCGCAAATCTCCAATCGCTCATCGCCAGTCGATATTTCTAAATGGCGAAATTCGGTCTTCCCCGTACGGGTTAGGTAGAATGGAGATGATGAAGGGCCTGCTGTTCCTCGCGCCCTTGGTGCTGGCCGGCTGTGTCTTCTACGATCAGCCGGTCGGCTGGGTCCCCGCCCGCGACCCGCTCACGCCCGAACGCATCATCGAGCTGAAACGGGAAGGCCAATCCGACTCGAACATCCGGCGGCTCCTCGAATACCACGGCGTCGCGTACAAGGTGAACGCCGACGACCTGATCGCCATCAAGCAGGCGGGGGCGGGCGACCCGCTCCTCTCCGCCGTCGCCACGGCTCCGGTGAGGAGGCCGCAGGAGGCGCGGCCCATCTACGATTCGGGGCCCCGGCACTATTACCACGGACCTCCGGCGTACTCCTACTGGGGCCCTCCGCTCTACTTCGCCGCGGGCGCGGCCTTCGGCTACTACTGGGGCCCGTACTGGGGTCGCTGCTACTGGTGATCCGCCGGGAGGTGCCCATGAAGACGATTGCTGCTCTCCTCATCCTCGCCGCGTCGCCCGCCTTCGCCGCCGCTCAGGCCACGAAGGAAGACCTGAAGAAGCTCTCGAAGGGGGGCGTCTCCGACGACGTGATCCTCAACTTCATCAAGAGGAAGGGGTTCCCTGGAAAACTGTCGAGCGACGACCTGGTCGAGTTGAAGGACGCCGGACTCAGCGAACGCGTCCTCGGCGAGCTGCTGGCCGGCCCCGCGGCGCCGGCGGGGAAATCCGAGTCGCCGGGACGCACCTATTCCTGGGGATCCTTGGGCCGGGGCGGCCCCTACAACTACAGGGGCTCGTACTCCTACGCCGGCTATTCCCCCTACTATTGGTCCTACGGCTACCCGTACTACCGGCCGTACTCCAACCCGTACTACTCGCACTCTTATTACCGGCCGTATTACCCGTACTACAGGCCGTACTACCGCCCCTACTACGGCTCGTACTACCGCCCGACCTACGGCGCCCGCTATTACCGGGGCGGCTACGTCCGATATTAGTGTTGCGTCAAAGTTGATTCTGACGGTTGAGACGTACCCTGTGGACCCGCAGTTCGAGAAGGCCGACTAGAAGTTCAACGTTCTGAGTTCTGGGTTCGGCGTTCTGGGTTCGTTCGGAGTTCTTGGTTCCCGAACTCGGAACACAGAACGAACTCAAAACTCAGAACTCCGAACTCCGAACTTCCACCAGGTGTCGCATCCGAACCGGCCGGGTGAGAACGGCGGGAATCAATCTGGATGCGGCACTAGACGGTGACTTGGAGAAACCGCGCGACCTTCTCCCGGTTGTCCATCCACCACCGGTGGGCCTCTTCGCGGCCCCAGCGCGCGAACAAGGGGATCCCCCTGAGCCTTTCTCTCACGCTCCGGAACGTGGGTGGCCTCAGGGCGGGACACACCGACAGGCAGTCGAGCACGAGCGTCTCGAGCTCCACGGGAATCCGCTCCCCCCGCAGCCGCGAGGGGGAAGGGCGGTCCGCCGACAGCACCTGGTAGAGCAGCTCCGCCGGCCCGCCGCTTTCGAAGACGCTGCGTCCCGTGAGGAGATGGAACGCCACGGCTCCGAACGAGTAGATGTCCGAGCGGGGGTCCAGCTGGAGCGGCGCCCAGAATCGCTCCGGCGCCATGAAGGCCGGCGTCCCGACGATCGCCTCCGACCGGATGACGTCCTCGCTCGCCCCCGAGAGCTGCGACGCGATCCCGAAATCGAGGACCTTGACGGAGTCCCCGATGCCCCCCTTGCAGCCGACCATCACGTTGAGGGGCTTGAGGTCCCGGTGGACCAGGCCCATCCGGTGAGCTTCGTCGATCGACCCGGCGATCTGCTTGAGGATGTGGACGACGCGCGCGACCGGAAGCGGGCGCTCGAGGGTCACGAGCTGGCTGAGATTCAGCCCTTTCACGTACTCCATCGCGAGATAGAGCCGGCCGTCGAACGCCCGGCCGTAGTCGAAGACCTGGATCGTGTTCGGATGGCCGAGCCGGCTCGCCAGCCGGGCCTCCCGTTCGAAGCGCTGGGCCGTGTCCGGGTCGGGATGAGCGTCGTTGAGAATCTTGACGGCGGCCGGACGCTTCAGGAAGGCATGGTGGGCGAGGTAGATGTCGGCCGTGGCTCCTCGTCCGATGCGCCGTTCGAGCACGTAGGAGCCGACCGGGTGATCCCCGAGACGCCGGGCCCGGCCCCGTTCGAACCGGGCCATGGCGAAGAGCGCCGGTCCGACGCCGAGGAGGATGAAGAAGGAAATCCAGAGCGACATCCGTATGGGATGGAGCACGTTCGCCGGGCCCATGCCGGGTCCCGGGCCCGAGTCGCGGTTGAGGGAGCTCTCGAGACGGGCGAGGGCCCAGAGCTGGCCGCCCAGGAGGATCAGGACGACCGCGATGGCGGCGATCAGCAGGATCCAGAACGCGATTCTCTTCCCTTCCCGCCTGGGGGGCGAGGCCGCGGGGGAGGGAGCTTCATCCCGGATCGTCGACACCCCGCCCGGTTCGAAGCGCGTCGTGTGCTGGCGGAGCAGTTCCTGCAGCTCGTGACCCAGTTCCGCGTCTTCGACGCTGAGGGAGTCGACGTACCCCTGGCGCTGGGGGACAGGGAGTTCGATGCAGTGCTGGAAATGATCGGACAGCCGCCGGTAGCGATCCTTCGAGAGAGCCGGGTCCATCGCCGGCCTCCTTGGGAAGCGATCAGGTCAATCCCCGGTCTCCCCGCTCTCCCCAGGCTCGGATCAGGACCTCTAGAAGGCGCCCGCTGGCGCCTTGGAACCGGAGGCGATTCAATCGCTCGCCGTTCCCTTGCCTTCCAGTTCCTTCAAGACCCAGGCGCGGACCATGGTCCAGTGGCGCTCCACGGTGCGCGCGCTGACGCCGATGGCCGCGGCGATCTCCTTCATGCCCAGGCCGCCGAAATACCGCAGCTCGAGTATCCGCGCGTGGGTCGGTTCGAGCGTCGTGAGCTTCTTGAGAATCTCGTCGATGGCCAGGATCTCGTCCGGGCGGTCCAGCTGGACGATGAAGTCGTCGCGCAGCTCGACGCGGATGCGGCCCCGGCCGCCCCGCTTCTCCCGGTGCTTCGTCCGGTCGTGATCGATCAGGATCCGCCTCATCACCTGGGCGCTGACGGCCATGAAGTGGGTGCGCCCCTGCCAGTCGATCCGCGTCTGGTCCACGAGCTTGAGGAAGGACTCGTTGACCAGGTCCGTCGCGTGCATCGTGTGGCCGGTCGACTCGCGGCTCAGCAGGCGGGAGGCCATCACGCGGAGGTCTTCGTACAGCAGGGTTACAAGCCGGGGGAACCGCGACTGGTCACCTTTGGAGACGTCGTTCAAAAGGTCGGTGAACGTCGGGTCCGCCTTGAACATCAGGGGGGTGATTCTCGACCTCGCCCAGATGATTTGCAAGTAAACAATCTCGGTTTCATCCGAATCCCGCCGCTGGACCACGGTGCTCCTCCTACACATGTGAACCCGGCGCGGCTTCCCGCGGAGGTCCGGCCGACGAAGTACGCGACATTTCGAACCGGGGAGTGACAGGCCAGTTGGAATATGGAATGAGGAAGTGGGAATAGGGAATGGAATCGGGAATGAGGAATGTGGAATGAGGAGCGAGGAGCGAGGAATGAGGAATGAGGAATCCGGGGACCCGGAACTGGAAACCTTCGAACCGAATATGCTGCGGATCACACTCCGGACGTCGCGTAAGATCTTGGCGGTTCCGGCATGAGGCCGGGGTCGAATGACTCGCGTCAGGGGCGCTTGAACACATGCTTGGACGCTGGACTGTCTTGTTCGCGGCGGCGGTGTTCACGGGTTGCGGGGACTCGGACAAGAACAAGGCGAAGGCGCCGCCTCCCCCGGTCGCGGTCAAGGTCGCCCGGGTCTTCCAACGAACCATCCCTCTCGTGATCGAGAACGTCGGCCAGACGCGGGGGTCCGTCGAAGTCGAGATCCGCGCGCGCGTCGAGGGGTTCCTGGATCGCGTCGCGTTCGAGGAAGGCCGCCCGGTGAAGAAGGGCGACCTCCTCTACGAAATCGACCCCAAGCCGCTCAGGGCGGCGCTCGATCGGTCGAAGAGCGACCTCGCGACCGCGGAAGCGGCGCACGCCAAGGCGCGCAACGACGTGGCGCGCTTCAAGCCGCTCGTGGAAAAGAACGCGATCTCCCGCCAGGAGTACGAGACGTCCGTCTCGATGGAAGAGGCCGCCGCGGCGCGGGTCGAAGCGGCCAAGGCCGGCGTCCGGTCGGCGGAGCTCGACCTCACGTACACGGTCATCCACTCGCCGATCGACGGCCTCGCGGGCAAGACCGAGATGAAGGCCGGCGCCCTCGTCGGCCGCGGGCAGTCCACGCTCCTGACGACGGTTTCGACGATCGATCCCATCCGCGCGCGGTTCTACCTGAGCGAGCGCGACTACCTGGCCATCGTCCGGAAGTACCGGTCGGAACCCGACGGGAAGGGGACCGAGGCGCCGTTCGAAATGGTCCTGAGCGACGGCTCCATCCATCCGCACCCGGGGAGCTTCGTCTTCATCGAGCGCGTCGTCGATCCGACGACGGGCACGATCATGGTCGAGGTCAACTTCCCCAATCCCGAGAAGGTCGTGCGGCCCGGCCAGTTCGCGAAGGTGCGGGTGCCCATCGAAACGATCAAGGACGCGATCCTGGTCCCCCAGCGCGCGGTCAGCGAGCTGCAGGCCACCTGGAGCGTCGCCGCGGTGTCGAAGGACAACATCGTCGAGATGCGGCCGGTCAAGATCGGGATCCGGTTCGGCAACCTGTGGCAGATCGAGAGCGGGCTCAAGCCCGACGACCGCGTCGTCGTGGAAGGCGTGCAGAAGGTCCGCAACGGCGTGACCGTGAATCCGACCGTCGTCGAGCTCGACGACAAGGGCGCCGAGAAGGCGCCGGACGCGCCGCCGAAGCCCCAGGAGCCGGCGCCGGGGTCGGGACACTAGCATGGGCCATTTCTTCATCAAGCGCCCGACGGTCGCGATCGTCATCTCGATCCTGACCGTCATCATCGGCACGATTTCCATGTCGCGGCTGCCGGTCGAGCAGTACCCCGCCCTGGCCCCGCCGACGATTCGCGTCGAGACGACCTACCCGGGCGCGGGCGCCGAGGTCGTCGAGCAATCCGTGGCGACGCCGATCGAGCAGCAGATGAACGGCGTCGACAACATGATCTACATGAAGTCGCTCAACACGAGCGACGGCCGCCTCCAGCTCGACGTCACGTTCCAGGTCGGCATGAACCTGGACATGGCCAACGTGCTCGCCCAGAACCGCGTGTCGTGGGCGCAGGCGCGGCTGCCGCAGGAGGTGACGCGGCAGGGCGTCACGGCGAAGAAGCTCAATCCCAGCATCCTGATGGCGGTGTCGCTCTACTCGCCGAAGGGGACGTACGACTCCAACTTCCTGATCAACTACTCGATGATCAACATCCGGGACGCGTTCCTCCGCGTCCAGGGCGTCGCGCAGGTCGACTTGTTCGGCGGCGCCGAGTACGCGATGCGGATCTGGCTGCGGCCGGACGCGATGGCGCGGCTCGGGCTCAACCCCTCCGACGTGCTCAACGCGGTGCGGGAACAGAACCTGCAGGCGCCCGCGGGGAACGTGGGCGGCGCCCCCGCGCCCCCGGGCCAGGAATTCACGTACACCGTCCAGACGCCGCCCCGGTTCATGAGCCCCCCCGAGTTCGACGAGATCATCATCCGTTCGAATCCCGACGGCTCGCAGGTCAGGCTCAAGGACATCGGCCGCGCCGACCTGGGCCAGGAGTTCTACAAGTCGTTCGGCCGGCTGAACGGCGGACCCGCGGGCGTGCTCGCGGTCTACCTGCTCCCCGGCGCCAACCAGGTGAAATCGGCCGAGGCGCTCTACGGGGTGCTCGAGACCCTGAAGAAGGGATTCCCCGACGACGTCGACTACCGGATCGTCTACGACACGACTCCGGCGGTCGTGGCGTCGATCGACTCCATCGTCCACACGCTCGTCGAGGCCGTCATCCTCGTCATCATCGTGGTCTTCATCTTCCTCCAGAACGTCCGCGCGACGATCATCCCGCTGCTGACGGTGCCGGTCTCCCTCCTGGGCACGTTCATCGTCTTCCCGATGATCGGGTTCACGGTCAACACGCTGTCGATGTTCGGCATGGTGCTGGCCATCGGCATCGTCGTCGACGACGCGATCGTCGTCGTCGAGGCCGTGATGCACCACATCGAACACGGGATGTCGCCGATCGAGGCGACGAGGAAGGCGATGGACGAGGTGTCGGGACCCGTCATCGGCATCGCGTTGATCCTCTCCGCGGTCTTCATCCCGGTGGCGTTCCTCGGCGGCCTGACGGGGCGGCTCTACCAGCAGTTCGCGCTGACGATCGCGATCTCCGTCATGATTTCGGCGTTCAACGCGCTCTCGCTGAGCCCGGCCCTGGCGTCGCTGTTCCTGAAGGCGCCGTCCCAGAAAAAGAACCTGCTCCAGAAGATGTTCGGCGGCTTCAACACGGCGTTCACGTGGACGACGAACGGGTACGTCCGCGTGGCCGGCCTGCTGGCCCGCAAGGCCGTCCTCGCGCTCGCCCTCCTCGGCGTCGTGACGTGGGGCGGCCTGTCGTTCGGGAAGGTCCTCCCCCGGGGCTTCATCCCCGAGGAAGACCAGGGCCTGCTCATCGTCCACGTCCAGTCGCCGAACGCGTCGTCGCTCGACCGCACGGACCGGGTCTGCCGCAAGATCGAGGACATCATGAAGCGGGCCCCCGGGGTCGAAGCCTTCAACACGGTCGGCGGCCTCGCGATGCTCAACAACACGTTCACGCCGAACGTCGCGTCGATCCTGATCCGGCTCAAGCCGTGGGAGGAGCGCAAGGCGCCCGAGCTGCAGCAGAACGCGATCCTCGCCTGGCTCCGGAAGGAGCTGGCCACGCTTCCGGACGCGATCGCGTTCCCGTTCTCGATCCCGACGCTGCCCGGGTTCGGCGCCGCCTCGGGGTTCAACTTCATCCTCCAGGACCGCAGCGGCACCCTGACCGTCCCGCAGCTGGGGCTGGAGGCGGGGCGGTTCCTGGCCGAGGCGCGCAAGCGCCCCGAGCTGATGAACCTGTTCACGTCGTTCGACCCGACCACGCCCCAGCTCAAGGTGAACGTGGACCGCGACATGGCCCGGAAGCTCGGCCTCGCGATCGACGACGTCTACGTGGGCCTGTCGACGCTGATCGGCGGCTCGTACGTCAACGACTTCAACCGGTTCGGGCGGCTGTACCGCGTCTACGTCCAGGCGGAGGGCGAGTACCGGTCCAAGCCGGACGACCTCGGCCGGATGTACGTGAAGAGCCGGACGACCGGCCAGATGGTGCCGCTGTCGGCGGTCACGTCGTTCGAGCCGACGTCGGGCACCGAGCTCACGATGCGGTACAACCTCTACCGTTCGGTCGAGGTCACGGGCGCCGCGGCGCCGGGGTACACCTCGGGCCAGGCGATGGACGCGCTCGAGGAGGTCGCGCAGGCGGTGCTCCCGCCCCAGATGGGCTACGACTTCAGCGGCATGTCGTACCAGGAGAAGAACTCGCCGCCCTCCGGCCCCACGTTCATCATGGCCGTCGTCTTCGTCTTCCTGCTGCTCGCGGCGATGTACGAGAGCTGGACGCTGCCGTTCTCCGTCCTGCTCGGCACGCCGCTCGTGCTCCTGGGCGCGTTCTTCGGCGTCTGGTTCATGGGACTCGAGAACAACGTCTTCGTCCAGGTCGGCCTCGTCATGCTGATCGGCCTCGCGGCCAAGAACGCGATCCTGATCGTCGAGTTCGCCAAGATGAAGCGCGACGCGGGCGCCCCGGCGTACGAGGCCGCCATGGAGGGCGCGAAGCTGCGCTTCCGGCCGATCCTGATGACCGCCTTCGCGTTCATCCTCGGCGTCGTCCCCCTCATGATCGCCACGGGCGCCGGCGCGGCGTCGCGGCAGGTCATGGGCACCGCCGTCTTCTGGGGCATGCTCATCGCGACGGTGGGCGGCGTCCTCGTGGTGCCGGCCCTGTACGTGATCATGGAGAAACTCTCCCGCGCGAAGAAACCGGCCGCGGCGCCGCTTCCCGAGGCGCCCTCCGTGGACCTGCCCTCGAGCGGGGGGCATGGAGCATGAGGCGACTCCTGTGGCTCGTGCCGCTCGGCCTGGCGTCGTGCATGGTCGGTCCCGATTACGAGCGGCCGGCCGTCGAGGCGCACGAGGAATGGCGCGACGGGCTCAAGGGCTCCACCAGCCTCGCGGACGTCCCCTGGTGGACCCTCTACAAGGACGAGGCGCTCGTCGCGATGATCAAGGGCGCCCTCGAGGCGAACCCCGACGTCCTCATCGCCATGGAACGCGTGACCGAGGCGCGCGCCCGCGCCGGTTTCGTCCGCGCCGACCTGTATCCGAGGCTCGACGCCGCCGGCAGCGCCGGCGCCCACAAGGTGTCGGAGGAGGTTTTGGACGCGCCGACGGCCCGCGATCCCAAGTTCCAGCATTACGAGATCCATGGCGCGCTCTCGTGGGAACTCGACCTCTGGGGTCGCATCCGCCGCGGCGTCGAGGCGGAGGAGGCGCAGGTCCTTGCGGCCGAGGAAGGACGCAAGTCCATCGTCGTCGCGGTCGTCGGCGAGGTCGCCCGGGTGTACTTCGAGATGCGCGACCTGGACGCCCGCGCGGAGCTGGCGCGCGCGACGGTCGTCTCGCGCCAGGCGTACGTGGAGCTGGCCGAGGTCCGATTCCGGGGCGGCGTGACCTCCGAGCTCGATTGGCGCCAGGCGCAGTCGGAGCTGGCCCGGACCAAGTCGATCCTCGCCGACACCGAGCGCGAGGGTCGGGAGAAAGAGAACGAGCTGTCGATCCTCCTCGGGCGGAACCCCGGGGCGCGCCCGCGCGGCCTCGCGGTCGACGCGATGCCCCTGCCTCCCGCCGTGCCGGCCGGACTTCCCTCGCAGCTCTTGGAGCGGCGGCCGGACATCCGCGCCGCCGAGCAGCTGCTGGTCTCGGCGAACGCCCGCATCGGCGAAGCCAAGGCGCTGATGTATCCGCAGCTCTCACTGACGGTGGTCGGCGGGTGGCAGTCGACCGACGCGTCGAACTTCCTCACGAGCTCCGCGAGTTTCTGGGACATGATCGGCGGGCTCACGGCCCCGATCTGGGACTGGGGCAAGAACCGGTCGCGCGTCGAGGAGAACGAATCGCGCGCGCGGCAGGCGGTCATCCAGTACCAGGCGGTCATCCGCCAGGCGTTCCGGGAAGTGGAGGACGCGCTTTCCGCGATCCGCCGGTCGGCCGAGAAACGGGCGGCCCTCGACGACCGCGTGGCGGCCCAGCGGCAGGTCCTCGTCCTGGCCGAGGAGCGCTACCGCGGCGGCATATCGCCCTACCTGGAAGTCCTGGACGCCCAGCGGGCGCTGTTCGATTCCGAGCTGGATCGCACGGCGACGATCGGCGACCAGCTCACCTCGGTCGTGCGGCTGTACCGCGCGCTCGGCGGCGGCTGGACGCCGCCGGAGCCGGCGGACGGCAACAAGTAACCCGCCCTCATGGGAAAACGATTCCTGAAAGCCGGGGAACCGTCGCATAATGGGTCCGTTTCCAGGCACCAAGCACGGGAGGCCCATCCGATGAAGCGAATCCTCTGCGCCGTCCTCCTCATCCCCCTGGCGGCCGCCTGCGCCCCGATCTCCGTGAGTTTCGATTACGACCCCCAGATTGACTTCTCGAAATACAAGACCTACGCGTGGTACCTGCCGCCCCCCGGGACGCCGGGCGTCGATTCGCTCACGCAGCAGCGGATCCGGCGGGCCGTCGACGACGGGCTGCAGGCGAAGGGGTTCCGGATGGTGGAGGAGGCTTCCGCCGACTTCAAGGTGCACGCGATGGCCTCGATCACCGAGCGCATCCGGACCCAGCCCGTCTCCATGGGCGTGGGGTACGCGTGGCCGCACGGCTACGTCGGTGCCATGGAGGGCGTGGAAGTGACGTCCTATGAAGAGGGGACGCTCATCGTGGACGTGATCGCGCCCGCCACGAAGAACCTGATGTGGCGCGGCACGGCCAAGGCGGCGGTCGAGCGGGACCGGACGCCCGAGCAGCGCGAGGCCCGCATCCGCGAGGCCATCGGCAAGATCCTGCAAGTTTTTCCGCCCCAGAAGAAGTGATCGACGGGAGGCGCGTAATGCGTTTGATTTCGGCGTGCTTCGCCCTGGCGGGCCTCCTGGCCGCCGGGCCGGTTCCCTCGTACCAGGAGCCCGCGACGGCGACGGACGACGACCCGGACTGGCCGCACGAGATCCTGACCGAGACCCACAAGGTCGTCCTGTACCAGCCCCAGCTCGATTCGCTCCAGGGCGACACGATTGTCGGCCGGTGCGCGGCGAGCGTGAAAGGGCACAAGGACGCGGAGCCGGTCTTCGGCACGATCTGGATCAAGGCGCGCATGGTGACCGACCGGGGCGCGCGCGAAGTCACGTTCGCCGACATCGACGTCACGAACGTCAAGTTTCCCAAGGCGAAGGAGGGGGGCGAAGAGAAGCTCGAGAAGTTCCTGGAGGGCGAGATCCCCAAGTGGGGGCTCAAGACGTCGATGGAGCGCATCGCGGCGGCCCAGGAGCTCCTGGAAAAAGAACAGGTCGCCGCGGACAAGTTCAAGGTCGATCCCCCGAACATCCTCCGGCGCCTGAAGCCCTCCTTGCTTCTCGTGTTCGACGGGGAGCCGATCCTCGCGGAAATCAAGGGGACCACGCAGAAGCGCGTCGTGAACACGGCGCTCTACTGCGTCGAGGACTCGGCCTCGAAGAAATGCTATCTCTACCTCGGCGACCGCTGGGGCGAGGCCCCGGCCCTCAAGGGGCCGTGGACCCACAGCCCCGACGCGCCCGCCCCCGTGCGGGCGACCGCGCAACTGGACAAGGTCGTCCAGGAGCAGCACAAGGCCGGCAAGGACGCCAAGAAGCCGAAGGAATTCCCCGAGATCATCGTCGTGACGGAGCCCACGGAGCTGGTCGTCTTCGAGGGCGAGGAGAAGTGGGCGGCCATCGCGGACGCGGACCTCCACTACGCGACGAACACCGACTCCGAGGTCTTCCGCGTGCCTTCCACCGGAAAGGTGTACATGCTGGTCTCCGGCCGCTGGTACGCGGCGGACAAGTTCGACGGCCCCTGGACCTACGTCGCGGCGGACAAGCTTCCCGCGGACTTCAAGAAGATCCCGCCGGGACACGAGGTGGCGGACGTCCGCGCGAGCATCGACGGGACGGACGAGGCGAAGGAGGCCGTCCTGGACGCCAAGGTTCCCCAGACGGCCTCGGTGAAGCGGGCCGACGCGAAGGTCGAGGTGACGTACGACGGCGAGCCGAAATGGGAAAAGGTCGAGGGGCTCGACATCCAGTACGCCGTCAACACGTCGTTCGCCGTGTTCCTCGTGAAGGGGAAGCACTACTGCTGCCACACCGCGACCTGGTACGAGTCGCCGACGCCGAAGGGTCCCTGGGTCCTCTGCACCAAGGTTCCCGAGGAGATCTACTCCCTTCCGCCGAGCTGCCCGCACTACAACGTGAAGTACGTCTATGTGTATGACTCGACGCCGGAGTACGTCTACGTCGGGTACACGCCGGGATACTGCGGGAGCTACATCTACGGGGGGACCGTCATCTACGGCACCGGATGGTGGTACCGGGGATGGTGGGGCGCCTGGTATTACCCGCGGCCGGTCACGTGGGGCGTCGCGGTCCACTACAACGTCGTCACCGGAGGCTGGGGGTACGCGTACTACGCCGGGAATCCCTGGTACGGTTGCTCGTTCGGATGGACGTGCCACTGGGGTGGGTGGGTCGCCGTGGGCATCGCCGGAAGCGTGGGCTGGTATGGCTGGCACGGGGGCTCGGACATCGACATCAACATCAACGTGGATCGGAACCGGATCAACCACCACAACAACAACATCTACAACCGGAGGAACGACGCGACGAACCGGCCGGACTCCCGGCCGCGGGCGGGACAGCAGCCCGCCGACCGGCCCGGCGGGCAGCCGAAAATCTCCGACCGGAAAGCCGCGGGCGAGCGGAACAACGTCGTCTCCGACCGGGACGGCAACGTCTTCCGGAAGGACAGCAAGGAGGGATGGCAGCAGCGCGACGCCGCCACCCGCGAGTGGAAGCGGTCCAATGCCCCGGCGAACAACCAGAAGCAGCTCGACCGCACGCAGCAGTCGCGCCAGCGGAGCGTGCAGCGGCAGACCCAGCAGCGCAGCTACAACGGCGGGGGCGGTAGCGCGCGGCGGGGCGGCGGGGGCGGCAGGGGAGGCGGCGGCCGGCGCTAGGGCCGCCGTCGGGTCCAGGTCCAGCGACCGGACGTGGGACGGATTTTGGACTTCGTGATCAGACCCGTCTTGCCCTTTCTGAATCCACGGCATCAATCTTGTCGCGAGATTCCACCTTCGCGGGACCGGCCGGACGCGGCGCCGGGGCGAGCACGGGCGCGCGCGGCGTCAGCCGGCGGTACGCCAGGGCCAGCGCGAAGGTCAGGACGATCAGCCCCGCCAGCAGAAGCGCGATCCGGTTCGCGACGCTTCGCGCTTCGTCCCCGGCGTGACTCACGCGATCCTTCGCGGAATTCAGCACCGCGACTCGCTCGTCGGCAATCTTGGCCGGCATCGACTCCGCCACGGCCGTGATGCGATCCGCCGTCTCCCTCAGGCCGTCGACCTCGGGACGCGACATCATCGTGTTCAGGAACGACTCCGCGTGCCACCGGACCAGGAGCGGCATCCGCTTGAACAGGTACATCGCGCGCTCCAGGAAGAGGCGCGACTCGGCCATCTGGCGGCTCGCGTCGGAGAGCGGGGCGAGCAGCCCCGACCCCAGCGGGACGCCGTCGAGCACCGACTTCCCGCGGTACTCCGTGAAGTCGTCGAACCGGACGAACGCGATCGATTCCGCCGACGGATGGGCGGCGCGCCACTCGGCGATCATCGATTCGAGCGCGCCCCGCTGGTCGGGCTTGAGGATGCGGTCGGCCAGCGTCCACGCGTCACGGCGCCCCTCTTTCAGCGCCTCGACGAGCGGCAGCGCGGCGTCGGCCCCGAATACCTGGTTCGCGAGCCCCTCCCGGTTCCACACGAGATCCTGGAGTTCCGCCAGCAGGATGAGATCCATGAGCTTGGCGAACGGGTTGGCGCCGGACGCGATGTCGTACACGGAACTCGCCGCGTGGAGCTTGAAGCTGTGGGCGCGCGCCTTGACCTCCCGCTCCTTGACCGCCTTCTCGACCTGGTTGCAGGCGTTGCCCACGAGCGTCAGGTACCGCTCGCCGAATCCCATGCAGTACTGGTCGAGGTCCACCAGGGTCATCCGCGTGTCTTCCTTGATGGACTCGGAGGCGGTGCTTCCGGAGACCGTCGCCGGGGCCGCGGCGCCTCCCCCGAAGCACCCGGCCAGGCCCAGGGCGGCCGCCGGGAGAGACACCGACAGCAGGCGGCGAAGGAACGACTTCATGCAACCCCCCGACTTCTGATCCGGTCCGGTCAGGCCGTCGCCGGGCTCAGGATGTTCCCGGCGAATTTCGCCCAGAGTCTTTCGAACTCGGCCTCGTAGGCGGCCACGATGCGGCGGTCGCCGCTGACGATCAAATTCTCTTCGTTGTTGCGCGCGGCGCTGACCGTCCAGTTGTAGCTGCCGGAGATTACCACGCCGCGGTCGAAGGCCGCGAACTTGTGATGCATGTGATAGGGGGAGTCGTCGACCCTCACGGCGACGCCCGCGCCGGCGAGCCGGAGCGCGTCGGAACCCGGGTCGTTCGCCTTCTCGTCGTCGGTGACCACCCGCACGACCACTCCGCGCCGGTGGGCGTCGGCGATGGCGTTCGAGATCCGGTCGTCCGTGATCGTGAAGACGCACACGTCCGCGTTCCGGCGGCAGGTGCGGAAGCG
Organism: Planctomycetota bacterium; assembly: GCA_035649615.1. GTDB lineage: Bacteria > Planctomycetota > MHYJ01 > MHYJ01 > JACPRB01 > DASRJF01. The sequence continues at coordinate 14,210 of DASRJF010000220.1, forward strand.
CGCGATGATCGCCTGGGCGCACGCCTCTCCCGGGCTGAAGAGGACTTCGGTGACGTCTTCCCCCGAGGGCGCTTCCGTCGGATCCAGGAGCTTGACGATGTCCTCGACCCAGGCCAGAGCGCCGTCGGCGCCGACGTTGCGCGCGACCTCCCGGGCGGCCTCGAACGCGCGGCTTCGAAACACCGCCTTCTGCCGCTCGTCGAGCGCGGCGTCCTCGAGCCGCCGGCGCAGCGCCGAGCGCTCGCCCGTCGAGATCCGGCCGTCCGACGCGCTCAACCGGAGGATGTCGTCCCATTCGGGGACATTCATACCCGACCCCCTTCCGGTCCCCCCCACGGAGAGTGTGCCACGAATTCCGGAACGGAGTGTTGAAAATCTTTTGTGGGGTCCGGGGCTGGTGTCGCATCAAGATTGATTCCCGCGGTTCTCACCCGGCCGGTTCGGATGCGACACCTGTTGGAAGTTGGGAGTTCTGGGTTCTGAGTACTGAGTTCTGAGTTCGTTCAGAGTTCGTTGTTCGCCGTCCACTCCGAACCCGGAACTTCGAACGAACGCTGAACGCCGCACTCAGAACGTTGAACTTCTAGTCGGCCTTGTCGAACTGCGGGTCCACAGGTTACGTCTCAACCGTCAGAATCAACTTTGACGCGACACTAGGCGTAAACGAATACGACCAGCGTGGCGGCGAGGAGCGAGAACGAGATCACGGGCCAGTAGAGCAGCTTGGCGGGAAGATGGTGGCGGAAGCGGACCATCCACCATTCGGGGTGATTGGCCACGGCGAACGCGTCGAAAACCACGAGACCCACGACCACGTAGAGAAGGATGAACACGAGTTCGAGATAGGTGATCCCCACGGCGCCGATGTTGTCCCGCAGGGCGGTGTGCGTGACCACGACGACGAAGAAGAGGGCCGCGATGTAGCCCAGTCCGCTCAGGAGATCCTCCAGCGTCCCCCCGCCGCGCCGCGTCATCAGGTAGGCGAACGCGAGCGCGGCCGCGACGAGCGCGGGAAGCAGGTAGGCGATGAACGGCCCGAGGTACATCCGGCGCGCCGCGATGTTGAAATAGAGCGCCGGGACGGTCGGCCGGCTCTCGCGGACGCTCAGCCCCAGCGAGGAGCCCGCCTCCATCCGGTAGCTGAAGAAGCACTCCTGGAACCGCCAGTTGAGGATCTGGCGGTCGCGGCCCAGCCCCGGCAACGCCCGCGTGGCGAGCACGCGATAGGAGGACAGGTCCGGCACGAGCACGACGTTGGCCTCCAATTCGGCCGGGTGAATCAGGATCGCGATGTCCCGGCGGTCGAACGGGAAGAGCATCGGGTTGAACGACTGCTGGAGGGTGGCCACGAAGCGCCAGACGATCACCTCCTCGGATCCCCGGTGGGACCGTTCCAGCTCCTCGATGATCGACTCCTCGGACAAGTGCTGCGGGAGGACGAATCCCCGGGTGACGTCCCCGGGGATCGAATTCGCGTAGCGCTGCCAGATGCGCCCGCCGACGACGACGGTGCTGGCGTCGGGGAACTTGATCGCCGTGATTTCAATGCCGGTCGGAACGGTGTACAGGGTCTCCGCCCGGGTGAGCGAGGCGCGGTGGCGCTCGACGTAGCGCTCCACGGAAACCCGGGAGGCCACGGGAACGCCGTGGGCCCGGTGCACGTCCCAGGCCAGGACCCACACGAGCACGATGATCGCGACGGCGCAGGCGCTCGAAACGAGCGACATGAACCAGAGCGCCGCGGTGAATCCGCGCTCGAGGCGGACCCCCAGGCCCAGGAGGGCGAGGAACGACGCCGCCGAGACCAGGGCGATGGTCGTCCACCGGCGAAGCCCCGCCAGCGACCGGTGCGCCGGTTCCAACTTCTGGAGCACGAGCACGAGCGCCCAGCGGGTCGACGGGATCGGCTCATAGAGGGCCCAGACATCGAGGCCCGTGATCGGGTCCTTGTAGTCCACCACTCCCGAGACTCCGGCGAGGGCGCGGCGGAAGGCCTCCTGGAGCGGCGGATCGACAGATTCCCCGTCGCCGAAGGCGGACCCGTGGACCACTTTCGCGCGGTCCGGATGCGCCAGGAACGTTCCCTTCGACGTGGAGGCCATGCCGTAGCCCGTGTCGCCGAGATCGAGGCGGGCCATCATTTCCTGCAGGTCGCCGAGCGAGAAATCGACGGTCACGACGCCCGCGACCTTCGAGGGGTTGTCCTTGAGGAAGAACGGCGCGCCAAATTCGATCAGGACCCGGCCCGCGCCGGTCGCGAGGAAAGGCTCGTTCCACATCGGGCCGCCGGTGCGCGGCCCGTGGTACCACGCCGTCTTCGGGCTGCCGGGGGCGTCGGAGGGCGGGAGCGTGTAGTCGTAGGTGGAACCCTTGAGGACCGACAGCGTCCCGCCGTTCCGGCTCACGTATTCCATGTAGAGCCGGTGGGCGGGGCCGTACGCGAAGGGTTCGAACGAGACCGCGACGCCGTCGATGTCGGCCCGCGCCTCGCATTCCCGGCGCAGCCGCTCCTCGATGTCGGAGTAGGGGAGGGCGCCGCTCGACAGGTCCTTGACGATTCCGTCCGCGACGGCGCGGGCCCCGCGAAAGCGCTCATCGATCGAGGCCGCGGCCTTGGAGGCGAGCGCGCGGGCGGCGGCTTCCAATTCCCGGTCGGCGCGCCTCGTCCCCTCGAGGTGGTCCCACGCCAGGCCGGCCGCGGTCACGAAGCAGACGGCGAACAGGAACCAAAGCGCGCGTCGAGTGCGTGTCTGCACCCGATTCTCGATTCTCGATTCTTGATTCTCGATGGCCGGATCCCCTGATCGGCGCTAATTGCAAGTCGCCAATCGTCCTTCTGCGTAGCCTTGCACAAGACTCCGTGTACCGTCCCCGAAGTCCTCAATCGCCAATCGCTAATCGCAAATCGCAAATCGTCTTATTGTCCCAGGCCCAAGAGGACCACGAGCGTCCTCAGGTCCTTGTCCTCCAGTTCGCCGCCGAATCCGAGGAAGAACTCCGGGTCGTCCTGGAGGCGGCTGGCGCCGGCCGTGACCTTCACCGAGTGCAGCACGAGCTTCCACCACGCGTCGCCGTTCGGGGCCCACAGCGGCGCCTTCAGGAGCGCGCGGGTCATCGGCCCCCGGACGTTCTCGTCGATGTCCTCGTCCTCGACGTGCCCGTAGGCGTCGCGGATTTCGAAGGCCGCGGTCACCGGCCAGTCGCCCAGCTTGAAGTCGACGTCGAGGCCGCCGCCCGGCTTGCCTTCGATCAGCCCGCCCCGGATCGCCACGTGGTTGTCGAAAAACCAGGGGATCTTGTAGTACGCGAAGAGCTCCCCGACGGCCTTGAGCTGGTCGTCGCCCTCCTCGATCTGGTCCTCGAACACGATCGTCGGGCCGTCGGCGAACAGGCCCATGAAGGCGACGCCCCCCTGGAAGAACTTCGTGTCGTCGGGCTGCAGGCGGAGGTAGAGCTTCGTGATCGTGGTCTCCGAATCCCCGAACTCCCGGTAGTCGCCCCCGACGATCACGCGCGAGCGCGACGCGCGGCCGAGCACCGAGTCCACGCTGTCGAGCGCCTTCTCGCCCTTGTTGTAGAGCTCGTCCTGCATCACGAGCTTGCCCAGGGTCCCCTCGCCCTTGGCGATTTTCCCGATGATCTGCTTGAGATCCTCCGACGACGTCCGCAGGTTCTCCATCAGCTTCTCGAGGTCCTCCGCCACCTTCGGATCCGACATGAGCTTTCCGAACGCGCCTTCGCCCCGGTTGACCTTGTCGATCATCCCGCGCGCGGCGGACGCGGCCGCCCGGATGTCCGTCAGCGAGCCCTTCAATTCGTCGTACAACGACGGATCGTTGATCAGCTTGCCCAGCGTCCCGGTGCCGCTGTTGGCCTTCTCCGCGAGCAGGCGGAACTCCTCGACCGCCTTGAGCAGGCTGTCGAAGATCTTGGGGTCGTTGATCAGGCGGGACAGCGTGCCGTCGCCCGTCCGGATCGTCGTCACGAGCAGCTTCGCCTCTTCCGCCGTCGCCTTGACCGCGCCGAGCATCTCCCGGATGAGGTCCTTGTTCTCCGACAGCACCAGGCCGACCTGGTCGAGCGCGCTCGGCTTGGCCGTGCCGCGCAGGACGGTGTTCGGCGGCACCAGCGGCCGGGTGTAATCGCCGCGGGAGATCGAGATGAAATTCCCGCCGAGCAGCGTGAACGACTCCACGAAGACCTTGTACCCCTCGTGCAGCTTGAGCTCCTCGTCGATGTGGCCCTCGACGCGGATGCCGGGGATGCGGAGCTCGATCTTGGACACCTTCCCGACCCTGAGCCCGTCCACCCGGATCTCGGCCCCCTCGCGGAGGCCCTCGACCCTGTCGAAGTCGAACTTGAGCTTCAGCGGTTTCGTGAACCGGATGCCCTTTTCGATCGTGAGCGACCCGAACAGGAGGAGCACGAGGGCGACGAAAAAGAAGAACCCCAGCCAGATGGCCTTGTTCATCGCGATGCATCCCGCCGGAGCGGGCCCTCCGAGTCGCCGTAAATGAATTTCTGGACCTTGGTGTCTTCCGACGTCCGGAACTCTTCCTTCGTCCCGATCTTGTGGACGCGGCCCTCGAGGAGCATCGCGATCCGGTCGGCGATGCGGAAGACGCTCGACATGTCGTGCGTCACGACCAGGCTCGAGACCTTCAGCTTCTTCTGGAGGTCGAGGACGAGCGCGTTGATCGTCGAGGCCATGATCGGGTCGAGGCCCGCCGTCGGCTCGTCGTAGAGGATGATCTCGGGGTTGCGGATGATGGCGCGGGCGAGCCCGACACGCTTCTTCATGCCGCCCGAGATCTCGTCCGGCATTTTCTCGGCGGCGTCCGTAAGGTCGACGAGGGCGAGTTTCTCCGTGACCTGCCGCCGGATCTCCTCCTCGGACGGGCGCTCGTGCTCCCTCAGCGGAAGCGCCACGTTCTCGAAGACATTGAGCGAGTTCAGGAGCGCCGCCCCCTGGAAGAGGAAGCCGATCTTCTTGCGGATCTCGCCGAGGCGGCCGTTGTCGGATTGGAAGATGTCCGTGCCGTCGATCCTCACGGTGCCCCGGTCGGGGCGGAGGAGCCCGACGATGTGCTTGAGCGTGACGCTCTTGCCCGTCCCCGAGCCGCCGATGACGCACAGGGTTTCGCCCCGGAGCAGTTGGAGCGTCAGCCCGCGAAGGACGGGTTTCGAGCCGAACGCCTTGTGGAGATCCACGAGTTCCACAGCCGGGCCGGTCGGGGCCGGGGCCGTCGCCGGAAGGTTGAGCGAGGGCTGGATCCCGGACTCGCCCGGCTTCCCGTGGACCGTCGGCTCGGGTTTCATCAGACGTTCGCCTCGAGGAAGCCCATCGCCTTCACGAAGAAGTTGATGAGGTGGTCGAGCACCAGGACCATCACGAAGGAGATCACGACGGTTTTCTGCGTGGAGCGGCCCACGCCGGCCGCGCCTCCCGTCGTGGACAGGCCCATCGTGCAGCCCAGGATCGCGGTCGACAATCCGAAGCAGCCCGCCTTCAGGAGCCCCATCCAGATGTCGCGGAACTTCAGGATCTCCTGGGCGTTCGTGAAATACGTGTCAAGGGCGACTCCGAAAATCGACGCCCCCACGAGGGCGCCGCCGACGATCCCGATCACGTTGACGAGGATCGTCAGGCCGAGCGAGGCCGCGACGAGCGACACGACCCGGGGCATGACGAGGAACCGCACGGGGCTGATCGACATGACCTCGAGCGCGTCGATCTCCTCGGAGACCTTCATCGTCCCAAGCTCGGCGGCGTAGCTCGATCCCATGAGCCCGGCGAGCGCGATCGCCGTCATCACCGGGCCCATTTCGCGGCACATCGAGGCGGCGACCACGTATCCGATCGTCGCCTCCTGGCCGTACTTCTGCAGTTCGAGGCCGGTCTGGAACGCGAGGATCATGCCGGAGAAAAGGGCGGTCAGGACCGTGACGGGCAGGCTGCCGTACGTCGCCCGGAAGCCCTGGTTGACGATCTCGCCGAACCGCCGCCGCACTTCGCGGAGGCTGGAAACCGTTTCCGCCAGGAGCGTGAGCGCGCGTCCCGCCTCCAGGCAGGCGTTCTCGAACCACGCCTCCGCCCGCGCGACGAGTTGGATCATGGGTTCCGGTACAACCGCCGCTTCCTCACGAGGGCCGCCGCCGCGTCGGGCACGAGATACCGGATCGACCGCCCCCGGCGGACCCGATCGCGGATCTCGGTCGAGGATATTCCGATCAAGGGGGCGGCGACCTCCTCCCACCGGCCGGCCCATGAGGGCGGGCGAACCTCCGGGGAGCCGGGGCGGCGGAGGACGGCGAACGTCACCCGCCGCGCCAGTTCCCGGGCGCGGTGCCACCGCGCCAGGTCGGAGAAAGCGTCGGATCCGATCAGAAAATACAGTCTAGCAGAAGTGCCCTTCGCGAGGGCGGCCACGGTGTCGAAAGTGTACGAGGGGCCCTTGAGCCGGATCTCGATGTCCAGGACCCCGAGCCGCGGGTTGCCCCGGATGGCCGCCCGGATCAGGGCGAGCCGGTCGCGGCCCGACGCCCGCGGGGCCCGCGACTTCAAAGGCGATTGGACGTTGGGGATGAGGTAGACGCGCTGGAGACCGAGGTGCTCGACCGCGCATTCGGCCATGACCAGGTGGCCGATATGGATCGGATCAAATGAGCCCCCGAAGAGCCCGACTCGTTCATCGCGAGACATGGGGAAGTGACCTCAGCTTAGACCAAGCCGGGGTGCCGTGCTACTATCGGCGGATCGTGAATCTCCTCGAAGGGGTCAAGAAGGGCGATCCGCTGGCCGTCAGCCGGGCGATCAGCGCCGCCGAGAACGGCGCCGCCGAGGGGCGCGCCCTCCTGGACTCCATCGCGCCCCTCGTCGGCCGGGCGATCCGGATGGGGTTCACGGGCCCGCCGGGAGTCGGGAAATCCACGACCATCGACGCCCTCGTCCAGGTCCTGCGCGCGGGGGGAGAACGGGTCGGCGTCATCGCGGTCGATCCGACGAGCCCCTTCACGGGCGGCGCCCTGCTCGGCGACCGGATCCGGATGGGAAAATCGACCGAGGACGCCGGCGTCTTCATGCGCTCCATGGCGACGCGCGGATCGACGGGCGGCCTGTCGAGGGCCACGCAGGACGCGGCCGACATCCTCGACGCGTCGGGCGCCGCGCGGATCCTGATCGAGACCGTGGGGGTGGGCCAGTCGGAGGTCGAAATCGCCCGCGCCGCGGACCTCACCGTCGTCATCCTGTCGCCCGAATCGGGGGACGGCATCCAGGCGATGAAATCCGGGATCCTGGAGATCGCGGACCTGGTCCTCATCAACAAGGCGGACCGGATGGGCGCCGACAAGCTGGAGCAGGACCTGAGGGGCGCGTTCGACCTTCGCCCGAGCCGGCGCGAGGCGGACATCCCGATCCTCCATTCCGAGGCGTTCCGGGGGAAGGGGATTCCGGAGCTCCTCGCGGCCGTCGACCGGCACCTGGAGGCGCGCCGGAAGGACGGGACGTTCGAGCGGCGGCGGCAGGCGAACATGGTGCGGCGGCTCCGCAGCCTCGCCGAGTACATGATCGAGCGCAACCTCTGGGAGGAGAACGGGGCGGGGGGCAGACTTGAATCCATGGCGAAGGACGTGTTAAATCACTCCAAGACCAGCTACCAGGCCGCCGAGCTTCTCGTCCGGGAGGCCTTGAAAAGTCGATGAGCAAACCCGTCGGCGATGTCGACAAGGTTCGCAAGGCGTCCGACGGCGATTCCAAGGGCCGGTCCCCCGGCCGCTCGCGCTTCCCCCTCACGGTCGTCCCCGACGCGAAATTCGTCTACGACCCGTCCGACCTGGAGAACTGGGACTCCACCCGGGACCTGGGCGAGCCCGGCTCGTACCCCTTCACTCGCGGCCCCTACGAGAACATGTACCGGGGCCGCCTCTGGACGATGCGGATGTTCTCGGGTTTCGGGACGGCCCGCGACACGAACGCGCGCTTCAAGTACCTCCTCGAGCACGGCCAGACCGGCCTGTCGATCGCGTTCGACATGCCGACCCTGATGGGCTACGACAGCGACCACGCAAGGTCGCGCGGCGAGGTGGGCCGGGAGGGCGTCGCGGTGTGCTCGCTCCAGGACATGGAAACGCTCTTCGCCGGCATCCCGATGGCGGACGTCTCGACGTCGATGACGATCAACCCGACCGCGTGCATCCTCCTCGCGTTCTACGTCGCGTGCGCCGAGCGCCAGGGCGTCGCCGCGACGAAGCTGCGCGGCACGATCCAGAACGACATGCTGAAGGAGTACATCGCGCAGAAGGAGTGGGTCTACCCGCCGCTGCCGTCGATGCGGATCATCACGGACATGATGGCGTTCTGCGCGGACCACGTGCCGAAGTGGAACACGATCTCGATCAGCGGCTACCACATCCGCGAGGCGGGCTCGACGGCCCTCCAGGAACTCGCCTACACGCTGATGGACGGCTTCACGTATGTCGAATTCGGCATGAAGGCGGGGATCCCCGTCGACGCGTTCGCGCCGCGGCTGTCGTTCTTCTTCAACAGCCACATGAACTTCTTCGAGGAGATCGCGAAATTCCGCGCCGCGCGGCGCATCTGGGCGCGCCACATGAAGGAGCGGTACGGGGCGAAGAACCCCGACAGCTGGCGCCTCCGGTTCCACACGCAGACGGCGGGGTGCTCGCTGACGGCGCAGCAGCCGGAGAACAACATCGTGCGGACCGCGGTGGAGGCCCTGGCCGGCGTCCTCGGCGGGACGCAGTCGCTTCACACGAACTCGATGGACGAGGCGCTCGCGCTCCCGACGGAGCACGCGGTGAAGATCGCGCTGAGGACGCAGCAGATCCTCGCCCACGAGTGCGGGTTGACGGACGCGATCGACCCGCTCGCGGGCTCGTACTTCATCGAGGCGATGACGAACAGGATGGAGGAGGAGGCGGAGAAGATCTTCTCCACGATCGAGGGGATGGGCGGGATGATCCCCGCGATCGAGCGCGGCTACCCCCAGCGGGAGATCGCGCGGGCCGCCTACGAGTTCCAGAAGGCGGTGGAGGAGAAGCGGTACATCAATGTCGGCATCAACGACTACGTCGATCCCGATCCGAAGGTGATTCCCCTCCTGAAGGTGGACGCGCGCGTCGAACGGGACCAGCTCGCGGAGCTGAAGAAGCTCCGGAAGCGCCGCGACAACGGCGCCGTGAAGCGCGCGCTGGAGGAGGTCGGGAAGGCGGCGCGGGGGACGGCGAACCTGATGCCGCCGATCCTGGCGGCCGTCAAAGTCGACGTGACGCTCGGCGAGATCGTGGACGAACTCAAGAAGCC
>DASRJF010000221.1:0-10033 GCA_035649615.1 Planctomycetota bacterium
CCGGGCTACATATGAGCGGCGTCATCGGCGTGACCACGCGGTGGACGCCGGCCCGCTTGGAGGCGGAAGGGCTCCTGGTGGGCCCCCCGGGCTTCAAACCCGAGGTTCCGGTCACAAGCTGGAAGGTGGGTTCGATTCCCATGCGCCTCCACCACTTTGCTGCGCGAGCCAGATGGAACGGGCAAGAAAGCCGGACACGGGCCCAGCTGCAAGCTCGTCGGTGGCCGGCTTAAAGCTTAAAGCTTAGAGCTTATAGCTGTTCGAGCGATAGCGAGAACTACAATGACCGAGCCTGCGGCGTCCAAACCCGACACGGCGACCTTCAAGGAAGGACTCGAGGACATCGTCGCGACGAGCTCCTCTATCTGCCTCGTCGACGGCATCAAGGGCCGCCTCCTCTACCGCGGCTACGACATCGTCGAGCTCGCGGAGAAATCGGAATTCTCCGAGGTCGCGTTCCTCCTCTGGCACGGCCGCCTCCCGAGCAAGGCCGAGTACGAGCAGTTCCGCGCCGGCTTCCGCAATTCCATCGAGCTCCCGGACGAGACCGTCGAGATCCTCAAGCTCTTCCCCAAGGCCGCGACGCCCATGGAGGTCCTCCGCACCGCGGTCTCGTCGCTCGGCCACTGGGATCCGGACAGCGGCAACACCGCCTTCGACGCCAGCCTCCGCAAGGCCATCCGGCTGACGACCCGCATCGGCGCCATCGTCACGGCCCACGAGCACATCCGCCAGGGCCGCGAACCGATCCCCCCCAAGGCCGGCGAGAACGTCGCCTACAACTTCCTCTACGGGCTGACCGGCAAGGAACCCCTGTCCGATTTCGTCGACGCCCTCGACGTCTCGCTCATCCTCCACGCGGACCACGAGCTGAACGCCTCGACGTTCGCCGCGCGGGTCACGGCCGCGACGCTCTCCGACATGTACTCCTCGGTCACGAGCGGGATCGGCGCGCTCAAGGGGCCCCTCCACGGCGGCGCCAACGAGCAGGTGATGCGCGTGCTCAAGGAGATCGGCGATCCCTCCCGCGCCGAGTCCTACGTCCGCGACGCCCTCTCGCGCAAGGTCAAGCTCCCGGGCTTCGGACACCGCGTCTACCGCACCGAGGACCCGCGCGCGACCGTCCTCCGCCGCTGGTCGGAAAAGCTCGGCAAGCTCGTCGGCGACTCGAAGTGGTACGAGATCTCGCGCGAAGTCGAGCGCGTCGTCCGCCAGAACACCAAGGTCTACCCCAACGTCGACTTCTATTCCGCGTCGACCTATCACGTGATGGGGATCCCGACGGAGCTCTTCACGCCGCTCTTCGCCGTCAGCCGCATCGTCGGCTGGACCGCCCACATCCTCGAGCAGTGGGGCCACAACCGGCTCATCCGCCCGCGCGCCCACTACACGGGCGCCGTCGACCTGTCGTACGTGGCCATCGACCAGCGGGGCTAGACAAGTCCTGCGTTCAACGTCCAAGGTGATCCAAGGTCCCGTGTCCCCGTCGATGTCCGACCTTGGACCGACCTTGGACCTTGGACCCCGGATCACCTTGGACTCAGGACCCAGGACTGCTGCCCAACCCATCGGGGTTGATCGATTCGCGTCCGTCGGCTAAAATACCCCCGCTCTCTCAGGTCCGAACCTCGACTATCGAATTTCGGTCACCTCGAAGACGCCGGTTTAAGGGATCCGGAATTCCTGATTCTAGTTTCGAGATTCGCTCTTCACATGCCTGACCTCCGCAACATCGCCATCATCGCCCACGTCGACCACGGGAAGACGACGCTGGTCGACTTCATGCTCCGCCAGACGGGCGCGTTCCGCTCCAACCAGGAGCTGACCGACTGCGTCATGGACTCGAACGACCTCGAGCGCGAGCGCGGGATCACGATCCTCGCGAAGAACACGTCGGTCATCTACAAGGGCGTGAAGATCAACATCATCGACACGCCGGGCCACCAGGACTTCGGCGGCGAGGTCGAGCGCGTCCTGCGCATGGCCGACGGCGCCCTCCTCCTCGTCGACGCGGCCGACGGCCCGATGCCCCAGACCCGCTTCGTCCTCCGCAAGGCGCTCGCCGCGGGCCTCCAGCCGGTCGTCGTCATCAACAAGATGGACAAGCCCGAGGAGCGCCACCACGAGGTGCTCGAGGAGATCTTCTACCTCTTCATGGAGCTCGAGGCGACCGACGAGCAGATGGATTTCCCCGTCGTCTACACCATCGGCCGGACCGGCCAGGCGAAGCTCCACCCCAAGGACGAATGGTCGACGCTGGAACCCCTCTTCGAGACGATCGTCAAGCGCGTGCCGCGGCCGACGGGCTCGCCCGAGGGCGACCTCCAGATCCGGGTCTGCAACATCGACTACAACGACTACGTCGGGCGCCAGGGGATCGGGCGCATCGTCCGCGGCACCGCGAAGAACGGGATGGCCGCGACGCTCCTCAAGCGCGACGGGAAGAAGATTGTCGGCCAGATCGCCGAGCTCCAGACCTTCGTCAACCTCAAGCGCGAGAAGACGGAGACCGCCACGGCCGGCGAGATCGTCTGCGTCGTCGGCCTCCCCGAGGTCGACATCGGCGACACGATCGCGGGCGGCGTCGAGCCCGAGTCGCTCCCCTTCACCAAGATCGAGGAGCCCACGCTCGCCATGATGTTCATGGTGAACGACTCCCCGTTCGCCGGGACCGAGGGGAAGTTCATCACGTCGCGCCACCTCCGGGACCGCCTCCGCCGCGAGACGTTCTCCGACGTCGCCCTGAAAGTGGAGCCGACGAACTCGCCGGACGAGTGGCGCGTCTGCGGCCGCGGCCTCCTCCACCTCGGCATCCTCCTCGAGACGATGCGCCGCGAGGGATTCGAGCTGCAGGTTTCGAAGCCGGAGATGATCACGCGCGAGATCAAGGGCGAGCTGTGCGAGCCGGTCGAGATCGCCAGCGTCGACTCCCCCAACGAATACGTCGGCCGCTGCATCGAGCTCTTCGGCCAGCGGCGCGGGATCGTCGAGAAGGTCGACCAGAAGCAGGAGCGGACGAATCTCCTCTTCCGCATCCCGGCGCGCGGCCTCGTGGGGCTCCACAGCAAGCTGCTCTCCGCGACGCGCGGCCAGGCGGTGCTGCACTCGTCCTACGAGGGGTACGAGCCGTGGAAGGGCGACCTCCCCGGGCGCGGCGCGGGCGTCCTGATCGCGATGGAGAAAGGCGAGGCCGCCTCGTACGCGATCGACAACCTGCAGAGCCGCGGCGTCTTCTTCGTCTCGCCCGGGACGAAGGTCTACGAGGGGATGATCGTCGGCGAGCACTGCAAGGACAAGGACCTCGTCGTCAACGTCGCCAAGAAGAAGCGCCTCTCCAACATGCGCACGAGCACGTCGGACATGATGGTGGTGCTGCAGGCGCCCCGCATCTACTCGCTCGAGGAGGCGCTCGAGTACCTGACCGAGGACGAACTGCTCGAGATCACGCCCAAGTCCATCCGGCTCCGGAAGAAGGAACTCTCCGCCTCGATGCGCCGCCGCGACGCCCGTCACGCGGCGGCGGAAGAAACCGAAGAGTAATTCGGTTCTTCGCTCTCCGCTCCTCATTCCTCATTCCTTATTACTTATTCCATTCCACATTCCATCTTCCATCTTCCATCTTCCTCGTTCTTCATTCTTCTCCCCTCGGATGCCTGATGCCTGATGCGTGATGCCTGATGCAATCCTAGAATGCGGGCATGTTCGTCCCCATCGGCGACGAGAACCCCCGCGAACGCGTTCCCGTCGTCACGCTCGGCCTGATCGGCCTCAACATCCTCCTCTTCTTCCTGTGGTGCTTCCCCGAGGAGAACCTCGTCCAGGCCGTCGAGATCAACGCGCTCGTCCCCAATCGCGCCGACTGGGCGGACCTGGAGTGGTGGAAGGACATCTTCGCCAGCATGTTCATGCACGGCGGGCTGGCCCACCTCGTGGGCAACATGCTCTTCCTGTGGATCTTCGGCGACAACGTCGAGGACAAGCTCGGCCACGGCCTGTTCGCCGTGTTCTATCTCGGCTGCGGCGTGGCGGCCGACGCGGTGTATGTCGCCATGTCCCCCCACTCGGGCGTCCCGACGCTCGGCGCGTCCGGCGCCGTGTCGGGGGTCCTCGGGGCGTACGTGATCTTCTTCCCCATGCACCGCGTCCAGCTGATGCTCTGGTTCATCATCCCGATCGCCGTCTACCGAATCCCCGCTTTCTTCTGGATCGGCTTCTGGATCATCCAGCAAGTGTTGCTCGCCCAGATGGGAGTGGAGGGCGTGGCGTGGTACGCCCACATCGGCGGGTTCCTCGCCGGATTCGCGGTCGCCGTGCCGTGGAAGATCCTCTACTACAAGACCTTCAAGCCCCGGCCGCGGGACGCCTGACGGAGATGAAGCGCGTCGCGCGGGCGTCGCTGCGGGTCGGGATCCTGCTCCTCCTGGGTCTCGCCGTGGTCGATCCCCACCTCCCCGGCGCACCCTTCCGGCGGCGCGTCTATCTCATCGACGTCTCGGCCTCCGTCGCGAGGACGTCGGGCACCGACGCCTTCACGCCCGACGACGCGCTCCGGCTGGCGACCCACGACCTGGCGTCGCTCCGCCCCGGTGACCAGGTGGCGCTTGTCGCGTTCGGCGCGAAGCCGGCCGTGCTCGTTCCCCTGGCGGCCGTGTCGGAGGCGCGCTTTCCCGTCCGCATCGAGGGGGTCGACGGGTCGTCGTCCGACCTCCCCGCCGCGCTGGAGATGGCGAGGGCGCTCGCGGAAGGGGGCGAGATCATCCTCTTCTCCGACGGACGGTCGACGGCGGGCCGGGTGCCCGTCGAGAAGTTCCGCGTTCCGGTGCACACGTTCCCGCTCGGCCCGCTGGGGGGCGTGGACGTCTCGATCCGCGCGATCGACGCCCCGTCCTCGGCTCCCCCCGGGGCTTCGCTCCAGATCCGGATCACGGTCGGGTCGACGGGTCCGTGGCGCGGCGACCTCGCCGCCGGGGTTGAGCGCCACGCCCTCGAGTTCACCGGGCCGGGTCTTCAAGACCTCGTCCTTTCCAGAACCATGGCGGGCGACGACCTCAAGGTCGCCGTCCGGGTTGTGGCCGTGGATCCGTGTCCCGAGAACGACGGCGCCACCGTGACGGTGTGGCGCGAGACCCAATCGCTTCGCGTGCTCGTCGTGAGTCCCGATCGAAGCCTCGCGGCCGCATTTCGCGAACCCCGGTGGACGGCGACGTGGGCGGGCGATCTTTCGAGCGCGGCGGACGCGGACGTCATCGTCCTCCAGCGCCTGCGCGCGGACGAGGCGGCCCCCGCAGACGTCGACCGCCTGGCGCGGCTCGTGCGCGACGGCGGCGCCGGAGTCGTCATGCTCGGCGGACCCTCGGCCTTCGCGCTGGGCGGCTGGGCCGGGACTCCTCTCGAGGACCTGCTCCCCTATTGGGCGTTTCCCGACGATCGCTCCGCCGTGGTCTTCGTCCTGGACCGGTCCGGATCGATGGCCGAGCCCGCTCCCGGGAGGAGCAGGCCGCGGATCGAGGAGGCCGTCTCCGCCGTCCTCCGGTCCGTGCAGATGATGCACGACGACGACGAGGTCGCGCTCGTGACGTTCGCGGAAGCGGCGGAAACGCGCTGCCCGATCGTGGCGGGGCGCGACCGGGGTCGCGCGGCCGCCGCGCTCCAGGGAATCGCCGCCGGCGGCCCGACCGTCCTGTCGAAGGCGCTCGACCTGGCGGGCGCCACCGTGAAGTCGGCCAAGGCCGGCCGCCGCCGTCTCGTCGTCGTGACGGACGGACAATCCATCGGGGAGGACGACGCGGTCCGCAGCGCCGCGCGGCTCCTGCGGGCGGACGGGATCGGCGTGACGATCGTGCGGACCGGCGAGGCGTCGACACCCGCCCTCGCGATCCTCCGCGAGTCGGGCGCGGAAGAGATCGACGGAAGCGATTTCTCCACGCTCGAGTCGCGACTCGCGGAGGCGATCGCCCGCAGCCGCGAGTTGACCGTCGCTCCATCCGCCGGCCTCGCGTTCGCCGGCCTGCGGGGATTCCCGAAGCCGGCGCTCCTGAACCGCGCCTCCCTGAAGCCGGGCGCCCAGCCGCTGGCGCGCGCGGGTGACCTGGCCGTCGCGGCGGTGCGTCCCGCCGGCCGGGGCCAAGCCGCGGCGGCGACGTTTTCCTTCGATCCTGGCTGGGCGGGCGAACTGGCGGACTGGCCGGACGCGCCGGCCTGCGTCCTGCGGCTGGCGGAAGCGGCGGCCCCGCCCGCGGCCGGACTCCCCGCGGCCGTGACCGCCCGCTTCGAGGACGACCGTCTCGAGATCGTCGCGGCGATGAAAGGGCCGGAGCGGCCCGCGACGCTGCAGGTCACGGTCGACGGGACCGGGGTCGGCCTGGTCCGGCGCGGTGAAAACACCTACGCTAAATCACTTAGGCATAAATCGGACTCCGCGGCCGTCCGGATCGGGGGGCGGATCGCGGCCGTCGCCCGGCGATCCCACGCGCCGGAATTCGACGGCGTGGGGCCGGACCCGGCCTCGCTCGGCGCCCTGTCGGAGGCGACGGGCGGCCGGCGGCTGGAGGCGCCCCGGGACCTGGCCGCCCTGCCCGGGCGGGGCCCGTCGGAGCCGCGGAGCGTCCGGGCCTGGCTGCTCGTCGCGGCGCTCGTCCTGTTCCTGCTCGACGTGGCGGCCGGGCTGCTCCCCAAGTAGCGGGCATGCCGGACCCGCTGCGGACGTAAGGCCCATGTGGCCGATGAATTTGTGTTAGAATCTTGGATGTCGTAGACGAAGGAGGCCGGGCGTGGAAGGCAAGAGGATGTGGTTCTTCATCGGGCTCCTGGGATTCATTCTCATCAGCCCCCTCATCGCGTTCAACAATGCGTCCATGGGGTGCTACCAGCGCCGCATCGACAAGTACCCCGACGAGCAGTCGTCCAAGGACTGGCAGTGGCGGATGGGGACGATCTACTACAACACGCTGCGCACCGAGAAGGCCGGGGAGTCGTTCGAGAAGTTCTACACGAAGTGGCCCGAGGAGCCGCGCCGCCCGAAGGCCATGGTGGAGCACGCGAGGATCCTCGAGGAGCTCGGGATGAAGGCGGAGGCGATCGAGGTCTGGAAGAAGCTCGGCCGCGAATATCCCGACCACAACCTGGGGCAGCTCGCGGTCGCCAAGCTCAACAACGACTACAAGATCTACACGCTCGATCCGCTGCACCCGTAAGTTTCCCCGGAGCCCATGCCCGCCTTCAAGGCGTACGACGTCCGGGGCCGCTACCCGGACGAGATCGATGACGCCCTCGCGGAGCGCATCGGGTACTGGACCGTCAAGCTCCTGAACGCGCGGACGCTCGGCATCGGCCGCGACGTCCGGATGTCCGCCCCGGCCGTGGCGGGCGCCGCCGCCCGCGGCGCGTGCGCCGCGGGGGCGCGGGTCCTCGACTTCGGCGTCGTCACCACGCCCATGACCTGGTTCGCCGTGGGCCACCTGCGGCTCGACGGCGGGATCATGGTGACCGCGTCGCACAACCCGCCCCAGGACATCGGGTTCAAGATCTGCCGCGAGGGCGCGTTCCCCATCGGCGAGCGCACCGGCCTCAAGGACCTCGAGGCGATGACGCGGAACCCGATGCAGCCCTCCTCGCCCGCGGGCGCGGCCGAGACGGTCTCGATCGTGGGCGAGTACCGGAATCACCTCCGTCGGTTCGTCGGCGAGGTCCGGCCGCTGCGCGTCGCGGTCGACACGGCGAACGGCTGCGTGGGCGTCCACTTCGACAAGATCTTCGGCGACCTGCCCGTGACGTTCGACCGCCTGTTCTTCGAGCCCGACGGGCGGTTCCCGAACCACGAGCCCAATCCGCTCAAGGACGCCAACCTGAAGGACCTGCAGAAGGCGATCGTCGAGAACCGGGCGGATCTCGGCGCCGCGTTCGACGGCGACGGCGACCGCTGCATGTTCCTCGACGCCCACGGGCGGCGCGTACCGAGCGACCTGCTGACGGCGCTTCTCGCGGTCCGCGAGCTCGAGAAGAACCCGGGGGCGGCGGTCGTCTACGACCTGCGCTCGAGCCGCGTGGTGCGCGAGGAGATCGAGAAGGCGGGCGGCCAGCCGGTGCGCGAGCGCGTGGGCCACGCCTTCATGAAGGAGGCGATGAAGAAGCACTCCGCGATCATGGGCGGCGAACTGTCGGGGCACTACTACTTCCGCGAGCACTACAACGCGGACTCCGGCCTCCTCGCGTTCGCCAAGGTGCTCAACGTGCTGGGATCGCAGCCCCTGCCGATCGCCGACCTCCTGGCGCCCTACCGCCGTTATCCCTCGACGGGCGAACTGAACTTCCACGTCGAGGACAAGCCGGGGGCGATGGAGGCCCTCGCGGCCGCGTTCAAGGACGGGAAGCAGGACCGCCTGGACGGCATCACCGTCGAGTTCGACGACTGGTGGTTCAACATCCGCCCCTCCAACACGGAACCGCTCCTGCGCCTGAATATCGAGGCGGCCTCCGCGCCGATGCTCGAGGAGAAGAAAGCCCTCGTCTTCGAGGCGCTGAAGAAGTCAGGGGCCGAACTGGAAGTCTAAAAACGATTGGCGATTGGCGATTCGCGATTAGTTCGGGCAGATTCGCGGCGTCGAATAAGTGACGACCGCTCTTTGACAAGCGACGTGACACGCGCCTTCCCGGGTCGGACGGATCGAAGGCTCGCCTTCCCCGTTATCATTTAATCGATTCATCTGCAGCCCCCGCTCCTCCGCCTCCAGACAAGGTTCACTTCACAATGCTCGGCTCGGACTCCGTCTCAAGGACCGCCCTAGGTCCGTTCGGAAAGGAGTTCTTATGAGTCTCTCCAAGGGTCTTTACGTCATCCTCATTGCGTCCTTCTTGGTGCTCGTCTGCGCCTATGGCCTTCAAGCGGTCCAGCGGGCCCAGCGAATGGCCCGGGTGACCAGATGCGCCTCCAATTTGCGAGCACTCTGGCAGACGCAGCTCCAGTACCAAGCCTGGGTTTGCCCCTATGGACCTCTTTCCCCGAAGCGGGGACACGAATTCTGGCACCAGTGGAAAAGGGTGCATCCTTCGGCGAATGACTTCGACTGCCCCCTCTCCGAGGAGGGACGGAGGATCGGCCTCTCCTACCGCGGGCCGTGCCGCGATGCCAATCGTTTGAAACCCGATGATCCCGTGGGAGCGGACCGGGAAGGCAACCACGGGCCGGGCCAGGGAGGAAACGTCCTGCTGAAGTCGGGCGACGTCCGCGAGGCATCGGAGTCCGATCCCCTCTGGGTCCGCGCCCGCGAAACCACGATGGATTGAGCCGCTAAGATGAATAAGACCTCGCGATTCTCGATGACCGGCCTCGTCGTAATCCTGCTGCTACTCACGATCCTGGCCGCCTTCATGATCCCCGTGATCAACCGGTCCCTTCGCCAGGCCCGCGTCACGGGCTGCGCGTCCAACCTGCGGTCGCTGTGGCAGTCGCAATTCAATTACGCGGCGCAGTACGGGAAGCCCGATGGGGCGTTCCCAGAAGAGACTGGCGTCGACTTCTGGCTGAAGCTTCAACGGACTCCGAAACCGCTCATCGATCGGTACGAGCCCTTCTTCTGTCCCTTGTCGAAGGAAACGCCCGGGCCGGGACGCTGCTCTTATCGGGGACCCGCCATTCCGATCCGCACGATGTCGCCCGAGGATCCGCTCGCTGCGGACAAGGAAGGCAATCATGGAAAAGGCGAAGGCGGCAACGCCATCACGAAGACGGGCGACGTCGGTTACTACGACGAAACGGATGCGATCTGGATCCGGGCCCGCGTGACCACGAAGGAATAGTCCCAAGCTGATGTCTGAAGTCTGAATTCTGAAGTCTGTTACTGATGTCTGATTTCTGATTTCTGAAGGCTGTAGCGATGGACTCGGCGTCCAATTCCTGTACAATGGCCGCTTCCCAATCGGGTATCGGATTCATCCATTTTCATAGTTCCCTTTTCGGAGATCGCGACATGAAACGTTCGAAGAAGGGGGGCTTCACGCTGGTGGAGCTCCTGGTCGTCATCGTCATCATCGGGAT
>DASRJF010000222.1:0-2431 GCA_035649615.1 Planctomycetota bacterium
CGCGGGCGACCGAGACGGCGCTCCTGCCCGCGGTCCTTCGCCGGGGCTGCCGCCGCCAGCCGACGATCGCGCGCATCGCCGCGTTCCTCGAGAACCTCTACGGCGCGTCGTGCGGGTCGGACGTCGGCAAGTCGGGCGAGCGCCACATCCTGTCGTTCTCGCTCGACGTCGTGAACGACCGCTTCGTGCCCCGCGGCGGCAAGGTGATGTCCGAGGGGGTGCGCTTCCTGTCGCGCCTTCTCATGCAGCCCGTGCGCCAGGGAAAGGGGCTGAGCCGCGAGTTCGTGAACGGGGAAAAGGAAAACCTGCGCCGGCTCATCGAGGCGCTGGTCAACGACCGCGCCGCCTACGCCTACGAGCGGTGCATCCGGATCATGTGCGAGGGCGAGCCCTTCGCGCGGTACGAGTACGGGCGCGTGGAGGACCTGCCCGCGATCGACGCCGACTCGCTCGCCGCGTTCCATCGCGAGGTGCTCGAGACCGCCCCGGTGGAGATCTTCGTCGCCGGCGACGTCTCGCCGTCCGCGATGGAGAAGCTCTTCCGGGGCGCCTTCCCGTGGAAGCGGCGGAACCCCGTTCCGGTTCCGGCGCCGATCCTCACCCCCGCACCGCCCGCCGTGCGCGAGACGATCGAAAAAATGGAAGTCGAGCAAGGGCATCTCGTCATCGGGGCCCGGACCGGCGTCACGTGGGCGGACGACGGCGTCTTCGCGCTCCTCTTCGCGAACGGAATCCTGGGGGGCTTCCCCCATTCCAAGCTCTTCCGGAACGTGCGCGAGCGCGAGGGCCTCGCGTACGCCGCCGGCTCGTCCACCGACAACGCGAAGGGGCTGATGTTTCTCAACGCCGGCATCGACCCCGCGAAGGTCGAGCCCGCGGTGCGCGTGATCCGGGAGCAGCTCGACGCGCTGAAGCAGGGGGAGATCTCGGACGAGGAGATGGACAAGACGCGCGCGAGCCTCGTCAACCGCGTGCGGTCGCGCGAGGACAGCCCCTCGTCGAAAGTCGCCTGGTTCCACGAGCTGAACACGTACGGCCGGCGGATGACCGCGGGGGAGGCCGTGGCCAGGTACGAGGGGCTCTCTCGCGACGATGTGGTAGCCGCCGCGCGACGCGTGGCGCTGGACACGGTGTACTTCCTGACGCGGCCGTGAACGAGCACCTCTTCGACACGGCTGAATTCTGGATTGCCGTAGCGATCGCCTTGGCGCTTTTCGGTCTTGTCTACCTTGCGATCCGGCTCACCGTGGCAAGAGGCGACCGGCGCCGGGACCGCTTCTCCCGAAGCCGCCTCCGGTTTCTCGGGACCGCGGCGCTCGAACTGGGCGCCGATGTCGTGGACGATCCGCGCGTCGCCGGCGTGCCGCACCTCAAGTCCAGGCCTCCGGATCCTCCGTACGGACTCGCCCTCGCGCCGGCCGGCGAGGAAACGGAGGAGTACTTTCCGATTTTCGAAGCGCCCGTGGGCGGCGCGCTCTTCCTGGAAGCGTGGCCCTTCGGATCGCCCTATCCTCCGCTGCGGGTCAGCATGGGCGGCGGCGGAGTGTCGATCGGAGATCCCGCCTTCGAGGAGGCCTACATCGTCCGGACGGACGACCCCCATTTCGCGCGCTCCGTGCTCGGCGCCGAAGCGAGGGCGCTGATCGAGGAGGGAAGGAGGATCGGCGGGGGCGGGAGGCTGAGACTCAACGTGGACCGGCTCCGGCTCCGTCTCCGGAAGGAGGAGCCGCTCGCTTCGCCCCAGGACCTCGTGGCGCTCGTGCGGGTCGGGCTGGGGCTGCTCGAGCGGATCCGGGAGGCCGTCGAAAGCCGCGCGGCGGTCCAGTACTTCGACGTGCCGCAGGCCGATTCGAATCCGCACTGCCCGGTGTGCGCCGCGACGGTCGTGGACCACCGCGTCGCGTGCCGGAGGTGCCGGACGCCGCACCACCGCGAGTGCTGGGAGTACGCGCGGGGCTGCTCGATGTTCGCGTGCGGCGAGACGCGGTTCTCCATATGACCGCCACTTCCGGGGCCGGCCGCGGGTTACATCCACGGAGCGGAAGATGAACTGTTCGGACTTCAAGTCGATCCTGGTCGAGCATCTCGACGGCCGGCTGGCCCCGGATGCCGAGGCCGCCGCGCATTCGCATCTCGACTCCTGTCCCGGCTGCCGCCGCGAGGCGGAGCTCCATCGCCGGACCTGGGAACTGGCGGGCCGGATCGAAGCGATCGAACCGGGCGCCGCGTTCGCCGCGTCCGTTCGCCGGCGCGTCCGCCGCCCGCGGATCCTGGCCCTCGCCGGGTCGTGCGCCGCCGCGGCGGCCCTCGTGGCGGCCCTGCTCCTGGTCCCGCGCCACAAGCCCGAGTCGGTCGATCCGGGCCTCGCGACGCTGCCGCAGGAGGACCGCCGCCTTCTCGAAGAGCTGGCGCGCGACCGCACGTGGGAGCT